>JBJETC010000107.1:0-3110 GCA_051883115.1 Anaerovoracaceae bacterium | reverse complement strand
GACTTCCTCTACGTCCTCAGGCTTGAGTCCTGCTCTCTTGATAGCTTCCTTGATGCAGACTGCGCCGAGTTTTCTTGCAGGAACATCCTTGAGCGATCCTCCGAATTTACCGATAGCTGTTCTGGCAGCGCCAACAATAACAACTTCTTTCATTAGTTGCCTCCTTGAAATTACAGAGTTATCTTTAATTTTAACAAACCTGATGATGCTCTGAAACGCATCGCCGCGCCAGCTGGCTATATGCCGGCAGGCACTGAGTTTAGTAATATCGTTTGTTAATTTCTTGTCATAATTCTACTATATAGCCGATAAAAAATCAACCGGTTTATAAAAATCTTGCTTATTTACTGAAAATATCCCAGCCCGTAAAAGGCTCAAGCATCCTGAAGCTCGTGTAATCAACGGTGAGCGGTGTCACCGATGCGTAACCGGCTGAAACGCACGTCGAATCGAGGAGCATCTCCGGATCGTCGAGCGTCCCTGTCTTGCCTGACAGCCTGAAGCCTCCGTCGTCCTGCTCGTGGAAACTGTCCCTGTAAAAACGCTGCCCGAGCCTCGTGAGCTTCACGCCTTTTATCTCGTCCTTCGGGAGATCAGGTACGTTTATGTTCATAACGGTATCGTAAGTCAGGTTTTCCATGGAATAGTCGAGAGCGTCAAGAGCGAGCGAGCACGCGTAATCGAAGTGCGACGCCTTGTGGCTGTCGACGGATACCGCCGCGGCTCTCACCTTGCTCACGGCCGCCTCCATCGCCGCGCCGACCGTCCCGGAATAAAGCGTATCATGGCCGAGATTGCCCCCGAGATTTATCCCGGAGAAAACCATGTCCATGGCCGCGCCTTCCTCCCCGAAAAACTGGAGCCCCATCTTCGTGCAGTCCGTAGGCGTGCCCGAAATGCACATCGCCGAAACAGCGTTTTTCAGCTTAGCCTCCCTCGCGTACACGTTCTCTCGAAGCGTGATGGACTGGCTCGCCCCGCTCCTCTGCCCGTCCGGAGCGCATACATATACGTCAGCTCTCTCAGACAGGGCGTCCACAAGGGCCGTGAGGCCCGGGGAATCTATACCGTCATCGTTAACTACCAATACATTCATTATGTGATATTCTGCCTTTCACTTTAATCGTCTATTTTCAGGACCTTGCCTATAGAGTCGTGGATCACGAGATCGGCCCTGCCGTCAAACGGCGTCTCCGACTTGTTTATCAGCACGAGATTACGTCCGTGGAAATAGTTTATGAGTCCTGCCGCCGGATAAACGTTGAGCGATGTGCCGCCTACGATCAGGAGGTCCGCCTTGCTTATGGCGTCAACGGCCCTGTTCACCGTATCGGTGTCGAGCATCTCCTCGTAGAGGACCACGTCCGGCTTGATAACTCCGCCGCAGCTGCAGTAAGGTATATACCCCCTGCAGTGCGATTCGTCCATGATGTAGTCGACATCGTACGATTTGCCGCATTTCTCGCAGTAGTTCCTCAGCGTGCTCCCGTGGAGCTCGTAGACCACCTTGCTCCCGGCTTTCTGATGGAGCCCGTCTATGTTCTGAGTCACGACGGCCTTGAGCTTGCCCATTTCCTCGAGCTTCGCCAGTGCCTTGTGAGCGTCATTCGGCTCCACGCCCTTTACTATAAGGTTTTCCTTGTAGTATTTGAAGAATGTGTCTGTATGTTTTTTGTAAAAAGTGTGCGACAGCATCGTCTCAGGCGGATAGCCGTACGTCTGCTTCGCGTGGTAGAGCCCGTTTTCCGACCGGAAATCAGGTATCCCGCTTTCGGTCGATACGCCGGCGCCCCCGAAAAAAACGATATTGTCACTGTCATCTACTAATTTTTTCAGTTCTTCCTGCATGCTGCACCTCCTCATATATACTAAGATTTTATCACAAAGTCGGGGAAAAAGTCGAAACGATCGGTGTTTGACGGGCGGTAGGCGGCAATATATAATCGGCTTAGATGTACTTATCGAAATTATATTTTTTGCTGATTTTAATATATACAGATCAGGAGATGAAAAAATGAAAGCCCTGACGCTCCAGCTCGATCACGATTCTTCAAAACCGCTGTACGTGCAGCTTTACGAATACCTGCGCGACGGCATCTCAAACGGCGACATTGCAGCAGGCGAAAAGCTGCCTTCGCTGCGCTCGCTTTCCGACACGCTCGGGATAAGCATGACGACATCGAAGCTGGCGTACGACCAGCTCCTCGTAGAAGGTTACATAACGAGCCGCCAGCGTTCGGGCTACTTCGCAGGGAGCCTGAGCGGCGCCGCGGAAAGTGCAGGTGAAGCCGGGCGATCCGACACACGCGGCAGGACTGCAGGGGAAGACCTCGACATTTTCCATGACCCTGAGGACGTCTACATGCACGACCTCAGCAGCTTTGATTTTGTCAAATGGAAAAAATGCATGTCGAATGTGCTCACGAACTTTCAGGACAGACTCCTCTCAGGCGCCGACCCGCAGGGCGAACCCGCCCTCAGGAACGAGATCTCCCGCTATGTCTACACATCACGAGGCGTTTCGTGCTCGCCTGACCAGATCGTCATCGGCGCCGGCTCCCAGACTCTGATGAACCACCTCGCCGTTATAATGCGCCGCATAGGCATAGGCCACATGAGCACGGAAGATCCCGGCTACGCGCCTATCCAGAAGATATTCAGCGATTTCGGGTTCCCTATCACGAAGATCCCTGTCGCGGACGACGGCATCGAGATCGAGAAACTCCCGTCTAACATACGGTCGGCCGTCTACGTAAGCCCGTCGAACCAGTTCCCTACAGGCTCCGTCATGCCTGTGAACAGGCGCTATCAGCTCCTAAAATGGGCAGAGGAAAACGACTCGCTCATAATCGAGGACGACTACAACAGCGAGCTCAGGTATTTCGGGCAGCCTGTCCCGGCACTGGACAGCCTCGACAGACACGGGAGCACAGTCTACCTCGGTTCGTTTTCTTCGACGCTCTTCGCGGCCGTAAGGATAAGCTACATGATCCTCCCCGGGCGCCTCATGGATGTTTTCAACGAAGTGAAAAACGACTACGACCAGACGTGCTCCAAGACAGAACAGCTCACGCTCGCCATTTTCATGCGCGACGGCTATTACGCCAGGA
>JBJETC010000106.1:0-3113 GCA_051883115.1 Anaerovoracaceae bacterium | reverse complement strand
TTGAGATCCTGATCTATGACATCCCTCATATTGAGAGAATCGTACTTGACAGCGTCCGGATGCGTTGCCGGGTCTGCAGAGTAAACGGCGTCCACGTTCTTCGCGCGAAGGATGATGTCGGCCCCTATATTTACAGCCCTGAGCGCGGCGGCCGTATCTGTTGAGAAGTGCGGCTCACCGATCCCGGCTCCGAATATGACTACATCGTGGTCGTCGAGTTCCTTGAGCGCCTTGCGCCAGATATACGGCTCAGCGACTTCCCTCATGGCGATCGATGTCTGGACTCTTGCCTTGACTCCCTTCGAGAGCATGGCGTCCTGAAGCGCAAGCGCGTTCATGACTGTCGCGAGCATGCCGATGTAATCAGCCGTCTCGCGCTTCATCGTGTTGTTGCTCCTGCCTCTCCAGAAATTCCCGCCGCCGACTACTACAGCGACTTCAACGCCCATGTCAACGAGCTCCTTTATTTCCTCAGCGACCGTTGCTGTGACTTCGTCATCGATCCCGGTGCCCTTTTTCCCGGCGAGAGCCTCGCCGCTTATTTTCAAAAGTATTCTCTTATATTTTGGTTCCATAAATCGACCTTTCTGATCAAAGACCTCTGTCTCCGATATTTTTTCCGTCTGCAGGGAGCATCAGCTCCTTAGACTTCAATAGTATATCATATTTAATTTTACAAACAAACATCACTGAGGCAGTGAAAGATCCACGCCTGTTCAATCTTCGCCGAAAACTCCTCCTGAGCCGTAATTGAAAATGACATCCTCGACATCTCGGATCTCTGCCACGAACTCGCGCGACGATACCCTGAGCGCTCCGTGGCCCATCGCGACTGACTGCACGAGAGCGTCAGACGTCACGACCCTTACGACGGGCTTCACTTTCGCGCCCGCCGTCACCTCGCGCGTCGCCCGCTCTATATACGCGTCAGCCGTTTCGTTTTCTTTTGTGTAAACTACTTCGACATTGCATTTCTTTTCTTTCGATTCGCCGGCGCCTTTCCGCCTGTACGCGTCGAAGACGACGACCACGCTGTATCCCGTGAACCCCTGGTAATTGCACAGCCTGTCTACTAGTTCATCTCTCGCGGCGCCGTAATCGCGCTGTGAAAGTTCTTCGAGCTCCGGCCAGGCGTGTATGAGGTTGTAGCCATCCACGAACAGATATGTCTCGCGCTTCCCAGCGCTGAAATCAACGGATCTCGCTGCTTTCTCCACGTTCTTTGACGCGGCTGAGCCGAGCTGCCTGTCAGGCTTCCGGGGTTTCTTTTCGTTGAAGTTCCTGCGTTTTACCGCTCCGTACGTGCGTTCGAATATCGCCATGAGCTCATCGTCAGTCGCGAGGTTCTCCCTGAAGCGCCGCTCGCGTTCCATGTCCTGCTCGTATTTTTCCTCGTCAAAGCCTTCGTCCCTGTCTTTCAGGACGCGCGGCATCCTTATGAGGTCATCTATCTCGTTCCACTTGACGATCACGCTCTTGCCGTTTATGAAAAATACCGAATCAGCAGGCTCATCCGTGTCACGCTCGGGATCATACGCTTTTTCTTCTATGATCTTCTCCGCGTCGCCTGCCGCGTCAAAGCCGTCAGGTGTCATCGAAAAAACAGCGTTGTCGCCCACGATCTCAGGTATCTTCTTAGAGTACTCGGAGAGGAGCGGCGCCGGCGCTCTGCCTGTGACCCTCGTCCTGTCGTCCTCGACTCCTGTCTCTGAGATCACGCCGCCGAGGCTCGTTATGTCTGTCATTATCCTGCCTGAATACTCTGACTTGACCTTGAGCTCGAACGACGACCACGGCTCGAGCAGCACGCTCTCTGTGTTCATGAGGCCGTTCCTTACTGCCCTTGATGACGCCTCGTTAAGGTCCTGCGGTTCTGTGTGCTTCCCGACCCTTCCGGAAACGAGCTTTATATGCACATCCGTGAGCGGCGACCCTGTAAGGACGCCTATATGCCTTTTTTCCGCAAGGTCTCTGAGGATCTTCTTCTGCGTGTCCCTGTCGAGTATCTCGTCAGGGCACGCGGAGCTCACGACGACGCCGCTCCCGCGCTCGCCCGGCTCGAGGATCACATGGACCTCAGCGTAGTGCCTTATAGGCTCGAAGTGCGCTATCCCTTCTACTGTCCGTGTTATGGTCTCACGGTATATGACACGCTTTTCGCCGAAAGAAATATCGAGGCCGAACCTGTCTTTCATCGTCTGCCTGATGACTTCGAGCTGGATCCTCCCCATGAGACTTACGGATATCTCTCCCGTCCTGCTGTTCCAGCTGCAGTTGAGTTCCGGATCCTCTTCGGTGAGCTGCTTCAGGGCTTCGAGGACTTCTCTGTCCCCCGCGCCGCTTCCGGGTATGACTGTATATGTCAGGAACGGCTCGTGCACAGCTTCAGTGTCCTTTTCAAAGCCGAGACCCATCCCGGGATATGTCCTCGTGAGGCCGGTCACCGCAGCCACTTCGCCCGGCATGGCTTTTTCCGCGAGCGTGTATTTCTCCCCGGAATACATCCTGATCTGGTCTGCTTTTTCAGTCCATTCCTCACCTGAGCGGTCCGTGCCTGATAAATATGACTTCGGCGAAAGCCCGCCTCCCGTGATCTTCATGAACGTGAGCCTCGCGCCCGCGTCCCTCGCGATTTTGAAGACCCTGGCGCCGAACTCACTTCTGTATTTTTTCTCGCGTGCATAGCGGGAGATCCCGCGGAGCAGCTCGTCGACCCCGTCCATCCTGAGGGCCGACCCGAAAAAGCAGGGTGTGACTTCACACACGGCTATGGCTCCGGCAATGTCATCGTCTGTGATCTTCCCGTTTTCAAGAGCGGCTGCCGTCAGCATCTCGCTCGCCATCGTGAGCTCATCCTCGCTTGCCGCCATGCTTTTTTCACTGCCTTTTTTCACGTCAAAACGAACGACGGTATTACCGAGGTCTTTTTTCAGCGCGGCCGCGACTGCCGAAGCCTCCCTTACCTCAAGATCCATCTTGTTCACGAAGATGAAAACAGGGATTTTATAGCTATCAAGGAGCCGCCAGAGAGTCTCCGTATGGCTCTGTACTCCGTCGATGCCGCTGATGACCATAACTGCGCAGTCAAGGACGGAAAAGGTCCTTTCCGTTTC
>JBJETC010000105.1:0-3177 GCA_051883115.1 Anaerovoracaceae bacterium | reverse complement strand
ATGATCCTTACTGTTACCGGCATTAAGGCTTGCGGAAGCGTACTGCGAGATGATACCGGATATCTCGCGCTTAGCGCTCTCCCACCCTGCCGACTTTGTTTTTTCATATATGATCCCTGCCTGATCAGAACTCCGTTCTATGAAAATCAGGCATTTTTTAATATGATATTCTCCCGCCTGGAAATATCTGTGCTCCGCAAAAGCCATTTTCTCAAGCAGATCAGCCGTTATCCGCATCAGCCTTTCCGGGCTCATATCAATGTCTTTGAGCGGTACAAAACCTTTGATGTCATAGACAGCAGTTATCACTGCGCGGTCTATAAGTATCGAAGCTGGCAGGAAAAGGCCTGTATGGCCGTCTGCTATGAGCCTCGCATGGAACCTGTCGAGATCAGCAGGCATATATTTTATCTTTATCTTGTTTTCCATTATCATCCTCCGCATTTGGAACATGGCGTGTATCCCTGATTTTCCGCTTCCGACTTCTCTGTTGAGATGTAGTATTTATCGACTGATTTACAGCCGGGCAGATGGTATGCGTCGCCGTATTCCGGGAATATCAGGACCGGTGAGCCTATAGCTATATGTTTTGCGCCGCACAGCGGACATGCATGATATTTCTTTTTTATGCTCTGAGTCATGTATGTAAGCCTGTAGTTCGATTTCAGGAAAGTGCAGTCCCCGTTGTGGTACTTTGAGCCGTGATCAGGGAAAATATAGACGATCTTCGTGTCTCCTCCTGCTGATGGTTCGTGAAACGTACCTGTAAACGCCCTGCACGTTATATTCTGCGTACCGCTGAGATTCCCGGCCAGACCGAAAAACGACGATTTTCTGTATGAAGTCATGTAATCAGCTGATATGAGGTCGTCGATCCCTTTTTCCTTGTACCTGTATCTGAGCCGCTTCACAAGGACTGTCCCTTTTACTTTATCTTCAGCGATCCTTCTTGCCGTGATCCTCACGGGAAGATCAGCGCCGCTCTTCGCTTTAGCTGCCTTCATCATTTCAAGATGCATTTCATCAGCTGCTATGAATGATGTGTTTTCCATGCTGGCGATGATCGGGACTATGTAGATCACAAGAAGCATGGCTATGACGAAAACAGGCATAATGACGGCGGCTTCGACTATATAGCTCCCCTTCCTGTTCATTTTCTCCTCCTGTCAGCCTTTGGGCCGTCCGAATTCGATAAGGTCTGACGTCGGCTGATACATCCTCGTTATGACATATCTCTTTCCGTTTACACTTATCATTGTGTTTATGCCGGCGCAGTAATCTGACATGCGAAAATCAGAGTAAAAAAGATATTTCATGTTAATCTGTATGACATCCATTATCCTCAGGAGAAGGACGTTCTCATCCATCGAAAGGAGCATGGCTTTAAGGTAATGACTGTATTCGAGGCCTTTCTTATTCCCCGGATCCACGAGCGGGATATCTTTCTTCACCATGTCATTAACGTCGTTTTCAGGATCTTCTGAACTGTTTTCTCCTTGCTTTCTATCGCCTTGCTTATCAGGATCTTTCGGGATCCCGCCTTTGAATATGGAATCGAGATCGAGTGCCCATGAGACGCTGTCCTTGAAGACAGGGACTTTTTTACCTGATACGAGGAGCCTGTAATCATTTTCGCTTTCCGCAGCTGCCCAGGCAGCCTGTATGGCTTTCTGCGTAAGCAGAGCCGCGGGACCGGGAGTGATCAGTTCCGCGGCGGCCATCGTTTCGGAATTCATTTTTCCATCCTGCATGATGAACATCATGTTGAATATCTCCCGCACAGCGAGTATTTTAAGCTTTACGGAAAGTTTATTCGCCTTGTCGCTCTGTTTACCGCCTATGAGATACTCTATCTCATAATCGAGATATGTTTTCCCGACGCCGTGGCTGTCAGAAGCATCCTTGAATCTGGAAAAAATGAATCTTTGCTCAAAGTATCTGTTCGACGTCTTGTCGATGAAGCCATCATCTGATCCGCCGCCTGATTTAAGCAGGCCTGATATGCTCCCTGCTGTAAGCCCCGAAGAAACACCCTGAGAAGGAAGATCACTGAAGAGTTCTGTCTGTGATCTCGTCGGGAAGAACGTGTGTTTGTAATCCCGCCCGTCCTTCATTTTCCCGTCTTCGCCGCGCCCGGCGCCCTCAGCCCCGGCAGCGCCGCCATGACCTTCCGGCCCCCGCGCGGCATCCTTCACAGCTTCGAGCTTCCCCGACACGACCACCTGCTTCTTGAACTCCTCCGTGTCCCGCAGAGAAAAATCGGACGGGCTCCCCGAGATTTGGAATTTCCCGGATCCGCCGCTTCCTCCGAATGCCCCGAATTTCCCGGATCCGCCGCTTCCTCCGAATGCCCCGAATTTCCCGGATCCACCGAATTCCCCGGTCGTCCCGGCTTTTCCGAATATCCCGCTTTTCCCGATCTCCCCGGATCCCCCGGTCGTCCCCGTTCCCGCGTCGATCCCCCTGAGACCCTTAAGCCCCTTTGACGCGTAAAACCTCAGCTTCCTGTTCACCTCAGACTGCCGCCCGTAATAGCCGAAGATGTCATACCTGTCCTTAAGGCACCTGTCATACTCAGCAAGGATCGACGCGGACCACAGCCCTGCCATCGTCCTCACCGTACTCTCAGCAGCCGTCATGTACGAGGCTCGGATGAAAAGCGAGAACATCATGACGAGGCTCGTCATGAAGACCATGACGTAAACAGTCACGGATCCCCGTTTATTCCTTATTTTCGCTTTTGACGTGAAATCCTTTTCCATCGAAATCGACCATTTCACCTGCCCTGACGATAAGAGACTCGTTCATGCCGTAAGCCCTTCCGCCGCTTTCCCGGCTGTAGACCTCCTTCACCATGCCCTGCATGCCGAGAGAAGCAGTCCTGGAATCGCGGCAGATATAGAACATATTCGTCGACGCTTCAGCCGATGACGCAAGATCATCGTGCATCCCGGCCTGATCTTTCAAAGCGCTGAAAAAAACACGAGGAGCATTATCATACTCGCTATCGTGAGTATCAGGAGAGGGAGAACAAGCGAGGCTTCGACCATCTCTGTGCCTTTTTTATTCAGCCTGACCATACCCGGCTCGACCGGACCGGGCCTGAACATACTGAACATACAGCGCCTAGCCATTGAGAGCCTTGAAAGTATTATTGACGAACTTTGTTATCTCTGT
>JBJETC010000104.1:0-3180 GCA_051883115.1 Anaerovoracaceae bacterium | reverse complement strand
CACATGACGTAACGCTCCGCGATTCTAACCAGAACGCTATCAGGTAATCACAAGACGGTAAGACGCGCCGGATCTCTCAGATGAGCATCCGGCGCTTGTTATTTTTTTATGGGGAGAATTTATGGATAAGGAACTTGTAATCGTACTCGACTTCGGCGGCCAGTACAACCAGCTGATCGCAAGGCGTGTGCGTGACATGAATGTTTACTGCGAGGTGCTTCCGTCAACGACGCCTCTCAGCGACATAACGGCGAGGTCGCCTAAGGGGATAATCCTGACGGGCGGTCCGAACAGCGTCATAGAGGACGGGGCCCTGCATTACGACAAGGCGCTCTTTGAGGCAGGCATCCCTGTTCTCGGCATATGCTACGGGGCGCAGCTCATGGCATGGACGCTCGGCGGAAAAATCGAGCATGCTCAGGTGAGTGAGTACGGAAAGACTGAAGTCACTGTTGATAAAACGAGCACGCTCCTGAAAAACGTTTCGGAGAAGACTATAGCGTGGATGAGTCACAGGGACCGCATAGGCGAGGTCTCAGAAGGCTTCCGCGTCACGGCTTCTACTCCTGTCTGCCCGATAGCGGGAATGGAGAACGATGAGAAGAAGCTTTACGCTGTTCAGTTCCACCCGGAGGTAACGCATTCAGTAGAGGGGAACAAGGTTTTCGAGAGTTTCCTCTTTGACATCTGCAAATGCTCCGGCGACTGGAAGATGGACGATTTCGCAGAGTCAACGATAAAGGCTATCCGCGAAAAGGTCGGCAGCGGCAGGGCGCTCTGCGCGCTTTCAGGCGGTGTCGATTCGTCAGTAGCCGCGGTCCTCATGTCAAAAGCCATCGGAAAGCAGCTCACATGCGTATTCGTGGATCACGGCCTCCTGAGGAAAAACGAGGCTGAGAGTGTCGACAGGGTCTTCGGACCTGAAGGCCCATACGACCTGAATTTTGTCCACGTAGACGCTCACGAGAGATTCTACAAAAAGCTCGAAGGCGTCACGGAGCCTGAGAAAAAGAGAAAGATCATAGGCGAGGAGTTCATCCGCGTTTTTGAGGATGAGGCGAAGAAGATCGGCCAGGTCGATTACCTCGTTCAGGGTACGATCTACCCTGACGTCATAGAGAGCGGCCTCGGAAAATCAGCGACGATCAAGTCGCACCACAACGTGGGAGGACTCCCTGACTACGTTGATTTCAAGGAGATCATCGAGCCGCTCAGGATGCTTTTCAAGGATGAAGTCCGCAGAGTCGGTCTCCACCTCGGCATCCCTGAGGACCTCGTTTACCGCCAGCCATTCCCGGGCCCGGGCCTCGGGATCCGCATCATAGGCGAAGTCACGGAGGAAAAGGTAAAAATGGTACAGGAAGCTGACGCCATCTACCGCGACGAAATCGCCAAAGCCGGCATGGCCCGCGACATAAACCAGTATTTCGCGGCCCTCACGAACATGAGGTCAGTAGGCGTCATGGGCGACGCCCGCACATACGACTACGCCATCGCCCTCAGAGCCGTAAAGACATCAGACTTCATGACAGCCGACGCAGCCGAGATCCCATGGGAAGTCCTGCAGAAAATCACAAACAGGATCGTCAACGAAGTCCCGCACGTCAACCGCGTATTCTACGACTGCACCTCAAAACCACCAGGAACAATAGAATTCGAATGAGAGTCCTAACACGGTCCGCGGCGTCCCTGAAAGGAAGGCGCCGCAGACCGATGTAGGACCTCGGCCAGGCCTGCAGGCAGTGCGGAGCGAAGCGACAGCAATGCCGTGGCAGGCTGCGGCCAGGCAGAGTTTTGCGAACTGCATCGGGAAGGACGGCTGAATGCCAGGCCTGCAGGCAGTGCGGAGCGAAGCGACAGCAATGCCGTGGCAGGCTACGGCCAAGTAGAGTTTTGCGAACGAAGCAGAAGACGGATATATTAGGTTATTAATGACAGTGCAGCTGTAAACGGCTGCGCTGTTTTTTTGCGTCACTAATTCCGTGAGGTATTGCGGAGGTACTTTTTTATCTGAAAATACAATAATAAGAAGCGCTGATGAAATAATGTTTTCTATAGCATCAAAAAGCTAAAAGAATTTTCTAAGACCCTTGCATTCGTGCCAGGGTCTGTTTTTATGCGCCGGAGTGAGAGACGACGACCGAGGAGGCGCTTTTTTTATTATTTTGTGGCTATAACGCGAGTTATTTTCGCCTTGCCATAGGTCATTTTTGCTAAAGTATAGACTGATATGTGATTGATGCTACAATTAATATAAAGGAAAAAGAATTTGTACAACTTGCTTGTACAGTTATAAAACTCTTGGCAGAAAGGAGAATGACGATGAAGGAACGAGTTATAAAAAGGATACCGGCGCTGATACTGTCAGTCATCATAGTGATGGCCATGATGCCGATGCTGCCGGGAGGTATGCCGGAGGCGTACGCGACAGACGGAATAACTGCGAACAACGGAGACACAGACACCTCATCGTGGGAGAATGGAGAATATACAGTCTCCGGCAATGTAACGCTGTCTGAACGCGTCATCGTTACAGGTGACGTGACCCTTAATCTTTCAGAGGGGGCAAACCTTAAATGTGCGGAAGGAATCGAGGTCGCCAATACAAACAAACTGACCATCAACGGCCCGGGGACGCTGACTGCTGATCCGCCTGGGGAGGGTGTCGAGGGTGCCGGCATCGGAGGCACTGGAAACCTTGGTAATGACTCTAGACACTGCGGAGATGTTACCATCAATGGCGGGACGATCAACGCTCAGGGCAGTGTCTGGGCAGCCGGTATCGGCGGCTCTACATGTGGTTCAGGTGGAACCGTCAAAATCAATGGCGGGGATATTACAGCCACTGGAGGCGGCCGGGGAAATCAATTTGCAATCGGCAAAGGCAGCGGCGATGTCAGCAGTGTTGAAGCCGGATCCGTCACTATCAGTGGCGGAATCATAGACGCCACTGATGGCGGCAACTGGATAAGCGATATATGTAAATACAGAAATTATCAAACTCCTGATGCCGGATATACATGCTATGTGGATGGAAAAAAGGTAAATTCTTCTCTATCATCATATCTTAAAGAATATAATAGCAGGACATATACGATCAAAGTCCTGAAAAACTATCAGATCAGTTATGATCTGAATAACGGAACGAACAACACGGCTAATCCGACGGCGTACACGGTA
>JBJETC010000103.1:0-3182 GCA_051883115.1 Anaerovoracaceae bacterium | reverse complement strand
GAAGGTGACGCAGTACTCATCCAGCAGCCTGGCTATTATCCTTTTTCCGAGGTCATAAAAGACAACGGCACGAAGATCGTAAGCAGCGATCTCGTAAAAGGAAGCGGCGGAAAATACACCATAGATCTCGATGATTTTGAGAAAAAGGTCACTGAGAACGATGTCAGGCTCTTTATACTCTGCAGCCCGCACAACCCGGTCGGACGCGTCTGGACGAGAGAAGAGCTCGAAAAAGTCGGAGACATCTGCATAAACCACGGTGTGACGATCGTAAGCGATGAAATACATGAAGATTTCATCCTGAAAGGCACATTCACGCCGTTCGCTTCCATTAAGCGGGAATTCCTCGAGAACTCGGTCATATGCACATCGCCGGCCAAGACATTCAACCTCTCGGGCCTCCAGGTGTCAAATATCTTCATAGAAAATGAGGAACTGAGGAAAAAGTTCAGGAAGGAAGTATGGAGCGCAGGCTACAGCCAGATCGGGACTCTCGGCCTTACGGCGGGGGAAGCGGCATACAGATACGGCGGCGAGTGGTACGAAAAAATGCTCTCGTACATATCTTCCAACATAGATTTCATGAAAAAATACATTGATGAATATCTACCGGAGATAAAGATGACAGAACCGGAAGGGACGTACCTCGTGTGGCTCGACTGCAGCGGCCTCGGGCTCGGCGTGGAGAAACTCGATGATTTCATCATTCACAAGGCGAAACTCTGGCTCGATTCGGGGAAGATCTTCGGAAAGCCGGGAGAAGGGTTCCAGCGCGTGAACGCCGCATGTCCGCGCGCCACATTGAAAGAGGGCCTCGACAGGCTGAGGAAAGCCGTTGAGGAGCTTCGTGCGGAGGCATGATTTTTACAAAGCGCGTCATTGATTTTTTTCCGGAGACTTTTACAGCGGGATGAATAATTGCAAAAGCGGGTGTATTACGCATATACCTGCTTTTTTTACGCGAAAAAATCGTGTTTGTTGACATCTTCGCATATTTTTGTGATGATATGAGTATGGAATTTACAGCAGCTGAACGAGCCGTGAAAAGAGAGGAAAATGACTGAGGAACAGGCACCAAAACTTCATGACACATCGCACGACATGACATACGGCAGCATACTCGGGAAAATCACGAGATTCGCCATACCTGTCATAGTGAGTTTCCTTTTTCAGCAGCTCTACACTATGTGCGACGCTGTAATAGTATCGCGGACCATAGGCGTCAGGGCGATGACTGCCATTGGCACTGTAGACTGGCTCGACTATCTCATGCTCGGTGTGATCCTCGGTATGACGGAAGGCTTCACTGCAGTCATGGCTCAGTATTTCGGCGAGCGTGACAGCAGGAAGCTGAAAAAAGCCTTCGCGATGATAATCTGGTGCTCGCTCGGGCTGGCAGTGATCATCAGGATCCTGGCGAGGATATTCCTCGATGACGCCGTGGACGCCCTGCAGATCCCGGACGAACTTCACAGCATGTCGTGGACATACTGCAGGATCTATTATCTCGGAGCGTGGGCAGTCATATTCTACAATGTTGAAGCGTCGATCATGCGCGGCATCGGCGACAGCAGGACTCCGCTCAGAGCGATAATACTGTCGACGTGCGTGAATATATTGCTCGACCTTTTCTTCATTCTGAAGCTGAAAACAGGCATAGGCGGTGCTGCGGCAGCGACAGTCATATCGCAGGGTATCAGCGGCATTTACTGCCTCTTCGTGCTCCTGAGGCGCGACAGGTCCATAATCCCGTCAAAGGCGGATTTTGAGCCTGACTGGGGGATGATAGGCCATGTGATAGCGCTTTCGCTCCCTATAGTTTTCGAAAACATCGTTATAACGATGGGAGGGCTCATAGTACAGGTCGTGGCCGACGGCTTCGGTTCTGTTTTTCTCGCGGGATATTCAGCCACGAACAAAATGTATGACCTCATAGCCATTTTCTGCAACGCGTTCGGCGCCGCGATCGCGACGTTCGTCGGGCAGAACTATGGGGCGGAGGAGTACGGCAGGGTGAGAAAAGGCGTGAAGCAGACGTTTTACCTCCTCCTCGTCCTGTCTGCAGTCATGATGATCCTGCTCCACGTATTCAGGAAATACCTCTTCGGCATGTTCATAGACCCCGGCGTCGCGGAAAACCGGCGTTCGCTTGAGATCGGGATGCAGTACCTCACGAACTGCGCGGTGCTTTTATGGTCTCTCTACATCGGGCAGCTTTTCAGGTACACGCTGCAGGGCGCAGGAAAGACGGTCCCGATGTTCGTAACGGGATTTGTCGGCTTTGCCGCCAGAGTCTTTATCGCCTGGATCGTCGCGCAGAGGAGCGACGCAGACCTGCTCCTGTTCGACGAACCTCTGTCATGGGTCGCAGAAATGATCTTCCTCATGATCCCGTGCATGATCTTATTGAAGAAAATAAAAGAAAAAGAGGAAGAACGGGCGCTGTGATGGTAAAATAAAAACAGATAGCAAAAGGTCATGAAGTAAGCCATGGAGGGTTGGCCATGGATAAAAACGATCTCAGGAAAAAGAAAGCCGTCCTGCTCGTTATAGACATGCAGAAAGGCTTCATAAGTGAAAAATCGCCGCTGTGCATCAGGATGGCCGCGGAATCGATCCCGTACTGCGTGAAGGCCGTAGAGCACGCGAGAAAAGCGGGTATACCTGTCATCTGGGTAAGGCGGCAGTACGCGGCAGACGGCTCAGATGTCGAAAAAGCAAGGAAAGCTGTATGGGAAAAAGGCGGAAAGCCGCTCCTCGCAGATTCAAGAGGACCGGTCTCGGATGAGTTCACGGACCAGCTTTTCCCGGCAGAGGGAGAGCGCATCATAACGAAACCGAGATATTCTGCATTCTTCGCGACAGAGCTCGACCTGCTGCTGAGACGCCGGGGCGTCGACACGGTCATAATAACAGGCACGACGACGCCGAACTGCGTGAGGACGACTTGCTACGACGGGCTCTCGCTCGATTACGATGTTGTGATAATACCGGAATGCTGCTCGTCGAATACCGTGGAGATCCAGAACGCGAATCTCGAAGATATGGAGAACGCCGGAGCGGTCATTATGCCGCTTAAGGATTTTATAAAGCAGTGATCACGGAGGGTGAAAATGATTAGGCATTTATATTCTCTGTTTTTCAGCGCTTCCATAATATCTGCCACCTGCTGCTCCTTTGTC
>JBJETC010000102.1:0-3196 GCA_051883115.1 Anaerovoracaceae bacterium | reverse complement strand
ACCTCGCCAGACTTTTCCGCGGAGCCGGACGCGTCGGTCTTTGCTCCCGACACCTCGCCGGACTGGTCATTCCCGGTCTCCTGAGAAATCTCATTTTTTACCTGTGAAACCCCAGTCTGCTCAGTTCCCGACACTTTTTCTTCGCCGCTTACCTCGCCGGCCGTCGTCTGCCCCTCAGCGTCTTCATTCGCGTATGAAGGCAGCGCGAACATGCCTGACATCGCTACCATGGCGCAGAGCATCAGCGTAAGGATCCGGGCGCTTCTTCTGCTTCGGACGTCTCTTTTTTTATTGTTCTTCATAACATCTCACCCTCTGATCCGGATTTATCAAATTATTCGAAATATTCAAAATATTAAATATATTATAATCCTTCCTTAATGAACCGGCTCACTTTATGGGATATTCTGGCAGAGTTTTTACAAAAAAAGGCTGCTGATGGATGGACCGTGTCAAACATCCGGAGCTCACCTTTCCCGCTGACCCAGTCAGTGACAGCCTCATACCTTTCGAGCACACAAAAAACGCGTCCGCAGCGCGAACGCGTAGATTTACATAAACTTTGACGCCGGGCTTTTACTCAGCTTTTCTTTTTTTCACATCGATGAGGAAACTGCACGTGCTCGCCATGATGCACAGCGCTATATCCAGGATCCAGAGCAGCGCATACAAATCCGTCGCCGAAACGATGATGCCGCCGAGCCATGCGCTCAGGAAAGCACCCGTCTGGTGCAGCGCGAAAAGCAGCCCGATCAGCGTGGCGGAGCTTTTCAGCGAAAAATTATCGTTAACAAGGCCCGATGTCGGCGAAACCGTCGCATCCCCCGTCATTCCAAGTCCTATGGCGAATATCACGGCCGTGATGAACGTCTTCGGTAAGAGGAAAATATACACGGCGACGAAGACAGCGCGGAAGCCGTAGTAGAACCACAGCAGCCTCCCCTTCCTGATCCTCGTCGACAGGAAGCCCGAAATGAGCGCGCCTATGATCGTCGCGACGCCGTACATGGAAAAAGCCCAGCTCGCCTTCGTGTCAGTGAGGCCGAACTTCATGTACTGCGAATAGAGATGCGATTCGATAATTATCATATGGAACCCGCATGTGAAAAAACCTGCCATGAGCAGGCGGTAAGTCCTGTTCCCGAAGGCCTCGCGGAACACCGCGGACGAAGACACCCTGCCGCTTTCAGCCTCGTCGTGCACTTCCCCCTCCACCGCCTGTTTGTCCCTGCTCGTCACGACGAGCGCGATAGGTATGAGGAGGATGGATATCGTGCTCAGCACGAGCAGCGAGAGCTTCAGCCCGCCTCTGTGGAGCAGCGCGGTCAGTGCCGGCGACAGAATGAAGCCGATCATCCCTGACGCGGCGTTCAGCATCCCCGCGATTATCATCGCGTATTTTTCCCCGACAAAATGTATCGCAGATGTCAGTATGAGCCCGAACGCGAGCGCACCCGCGCCTGCCCCGAATATGAACCCGAGCGATATGAGGAGCCCGAGGAAAGAGTGCGAGAGCAGCATCCCCGCAAAACTCACGACGAGCAGTATCGCGCCGAGATCCAGCACGAACCTGTTCGATTTCTTCGACGCAAGGATCCCGAAAAACGGCTGCGTTATGCCGAAGACGAATTCCATGACCGCTATGCAGAAGCTCGCGCTCTCATACGGGATGCCGCTGTGCTTCGCGAGCGGGTTCAGCAGTATGCCGATGTCCGACCTGATGCCGGCGCCGAGTCCGTACAGGACGCAGGCTATGAGGCCGAAGCCTATCACAAG
Source organism: Anaerovoracaceae bacterium (assembly GCA_051883115.1). Taxonomy (GTDB): domain Bacteria; phylum Bacillota; class Clostridia; order Peptostreptococcales; family Anaerovoracaceae; genus Aminicella. Next base: position 1,420 of record JBJETC010000102.1, on the reverse strand, counting down.
GTATATTTTTTTCGTGGGATTCTCTTTTTCCTGCATAAACGCCTCTCAAAACCGCTATTTTACTGTTTTATTTGACTTTGCCGCCCTGCAGCCGCGCAGGTGGTATACAGTAAATTTTATTATTTTCCGGCGCCATTGTCTACTTTTATGCGGGGAAAAAGGCTGTCCCGCGAGTTCAGAGATTTTGAACCGCTATTGAAAAATCCTGTCTGGCGGCTCCTGGCGGCATCATTCAGCATGTAAAAAGCGTGCAGGGCACCACATGAAAAGGCACCCGCCGAAGCGGATGCCTTTGATCTGATCCGGGTATGTCTATGCTTTTACCCGATCAAAATGATCACTCTTTCAGATACCGGATCTCTTAAGAATCCTTCCTTTTCACGAACGCGAACACGCCCCAGCCGGCAAGGAGGATGCCGATGATCATCACTACGATCGCGATCATCTTATTATCGCTCTGCTCATCTTCGTAATTCTTCTTGACTGTCTCTGCCGAAACTTTTCTGTCGTACAGGAACACCGGCGCATCGTCTTTTCCAGGGCCAAGCACGCCGTCCTCGAGGATCCCGCAGGCTGTGAACTTGCCGAGCGTCTTTTTGTCAACTATGTAGTAACTTACCCTAAGATCTCCGACTCTCCAGTCATCACCCGGCGAAGTGTAGGTACCGTCTGTGCGCGCGACGAGCCCGTATTTCCTGCCGCCCTTTGTCGGCAGTTTCTGCAGCCTTATTGCCTTATGCGTCTTCTTGAAGTCGACGTAACTCATCGTTGCCGTATCCTGAAGGTCTCTAACTGTAAAGCTCGTGAGCGGCTTCAGGATCGATTCGTCCAGACGGACATCGTTGATCTCTACATCCCCGTAAAAAGCCTTCGTGCGGAAGTCCTTCGGGAATGACGGGTTCTTGTACCATTCATAGGTGTCAAGCGCTCCTTGTACCTTGATGCTCGATTCATGCTGCTGGGAGAAGCCCTTTCCCCTCCTGAGTTCCTCGTAGCTGATCTCTCCGTCGTTGTTCAGGTCTCTTTCTTTATACTGATACATTTCCACGACGCGGACCAGAACAGGGCTGTCCGCCGTCACGCCGGTCACGCTGTCCTTCGCCGCCTTATCCCATTTCAGCTCGCCGTAAACCGCTTTCTGATCGCCCGCGGATCCGCCGCTGACCAGGATAGCTATGGCAAATACAACTAAGAGCGCTCCGACTATCATCCGCTTGATTCCTATTTTCGGGCTAAACATATGAAACACCTTCTTTCCATCATCCAGTAACTTACCAGGCGCCGCCTCCGCCGCCTCCGAAGCCGCCTCCGCTCGAACCGCCTGAGAACGTGCCCGATCCGCTCGATCCTCCGAAGCCCGACGATCCTCCGCTTGCATACTTCCTCATACTTCGCTCCATCGCGTCCGTGATACCGAGCG
>JBJETC010000101.1:0-3245 GCA_051883115.1 Anaerovoracaceae bacterium | reverse complement strand
GTCCGAATTTAGATCCACCGTATATTCTTCATTATATTTATATGAAAATGATTTGTACTCTTTGCTGATTTTAACGTAAGCCGTTGCGTTATCAGGTGCAAACGGTACCCAGACTTTCGTCGCGTCGATGGTCAGGTTTGGATTGCCGGTTCCACCAGTGTTATTGAATAACGCGCTATTAAGGGACCCCATATCAGGGGGACGATCCTTCGAAAAGCAGCTAATATTCTTGATGGTCAGATTCCCGTTTCCGTCCACCGCGACTGTGACCGTCACGGTCCATTCACTCGTATCGTATGTGATACCGTTTGCTGTATAGTCATTTTCTGCCGTAGCGTCTGCCGGTATGTTCTGTGTAATCGTATAATTGTACTCTCCAGCTTCGGTGTACCTGATGGGACCGAACTCGACTTCTCCATATGCGTTGTTTTCTGTTACGGCATTTTCAGGCATCGGAGTTTCCTTCGTCGGGTCTGCCGGCTTTAAAGTGAATGCGAATTGCCCATCATAGACCGGGCTGGTAAGATTCATGTGCACTTCTGCAGCGATCGTTGCAGCGACTGTCTTTTTATTATTATTTATCGTTACAACGAAACCTTTCGAGGCAGAGCCGGTGACCTCGGCGGTCCATGAGTCGTTTGTCGTTGCGACCCTTAATTCGTATTTGATGGTGTAGCCATCAGAATCATATTTCGGCACCGATTTGAAACGGCCCGTCCACTCCTCGTACTCCGCATCGCTGTCCGCGCTGCCGTCGAGTGTGATGGTGCCGTCGATGATATCTTTGAATTCAGGCGCATCCCCCACGTGCACAAGGTTCAGGGGGATCTCCTGCTTTTCGAGATCCTCATCGTTCCATACGACTTTTACAGTCGGCTGTATCGTCGCGGAAGAGTCAATGGTATGAGTAATATTGTATGTTTCAGTTGTGCTGGCGGTCTGCTTCGGACCTGTGATCTCTGATGAAAAACCGTTCACAGGGTCCTCGGAAACGGTATATTTGATCTCATGCTCACCAGTCTTATCGAATGCCGGCAGATCCTTGAACACGGCGACCCACTTTGCGGTCTCACCGCAAGAGATACCTGTGCTGCTGTCTGTCTTCATTGCATCGATCTCGCCGTCGAGCTCGACCGAAGCGACCTTCCTGCCGTCGGCCAGAAGGTTTACAGTCACGTTTTCCGAAGGGACAGTGTCCCAGTTCTCGATGACCCTTACGACCTTCGGACTGTACGATTTTGTTCCTTCTGCGTTAGCCTGCTGCGCCGCGCCGGGCATGAACGGCATCATGGCAAAGATCATGATTGCTGTGAGTGCGAGTGTGAGGATCCGGCGCGTTTCTTTTTTAATGTTATACATTTTTACAGCTTCCTTTCGTTTATTCGCGATCCACTAATTCGGTACAATCTGTGTCAGCCAAGATCGTTATTATTTAATTACATATTTATAAATGTTAATATTTACCATTTATTCATTTTCGTTTATTCTATCACTAACGCGATGAAAAGGGTACTGAAAAATGTGCATTATTTTAATATTTTCTGCATAAAAAAACGCAGCTGCCCGGATCTGAGCGGCTGCGCTTTTGCTATGATTTTTGATTTTTTCTCTCAGACTTTTTCTCTAAGACGTCTACTTGCTCGTGCGGCGTCTCAGCAGGGCCAGGACCGCTGCGAGAGATATCGCAAATATGGATGCTGATAAAGCGAGCGGGGAGTCGTCTCCGGTCCTCACGCCGGCGTTTTTCCCGCTGCCTGAATGGCCTGGGCCGTCGGTCTTTCCGGAATTATTATCGTTGTCATCGTCGTTGTTATTGTCCGAAGGCGTTTTCTTAATCGTCTTGTTGCGGAAAACAGCCTCGCTTATCTCAGAGCCTGCCTTGCTGTACGAAACGCTTGCCTTGAGCGAGCCCGGTTCGCCTGTGACCTCGACCTTGACGAGCACGTCTTTTTCGTCAAAATCTATCTTCGATGACTTCTTTCCGGCTTTTTCGTGGATCGTGTAGTAGTACGTTCCTGCCTCGTCAAAACTGATCTCATCGAATGTGATCTTTCCGCTGCTCGTGTTCTTAACGGTCTGGACCGGGCTGCCTGAAGCTTCCTTGCCTTCGTAGAGCTCGAAGCTGAAAGCCCTGCTGCTCGGCTTTTTGTCGAGGTATTTTGTGCCGCTGATCACGGCGCTTGCTTTCCTGGAGTTCGTGACTTTGAAGCCTTTCGTGATGCTGCCTGTCACAGCGTACTGGAAATCGCCCTTTGTCGTCTCTACGACGCGGTAGTCATCGGTGTAGATCGACTTGCTGCTGTCGATCCCGTCAAAACGGCCGTGCCATGCTTCGTATTCGCCTTTTTCCGTGCCGGACGCGGTGACGCCTTCGTCCTTCGTGCCGTCGAGCGTGATCTCGGAGACTTTTTCCCACTGAGGAGCAGCTGCCGTGCCGTTGTTGTGCTGGAGCTCCAGCGTGACGGACTTGCCGTCGGAGGAGACGCCGTCCCAGACTTTTTCGACTGTCGGGTAGATCTTCGATGGTGTAGGATCCGGTACTGTCTTTTCTTTCGTGTTCGTTATCGTGAAGCCGTCTTTCATGTTCCCGGCGACGGTGCCGGTATAGCCTGAAGGGACTTCTTTTTCAATGACGCGGTACCAGATCATCTTGCCGGTCTCCGAGGTCGTCTTAAGAGCTTTGAACGCGCCCTGCCACGCGGCGGTTTCCCCGTCATCCGCGGAATCGGCAGCCGTGTCGGCCGTGCCATCGAGGACGACGGACCTGCCGGTGACATCTTCCCAATCTCCGTTATATTGCTGCAGCTGGATTGTTACGGCTTTGTGGTTCGCGCTGCTGTCGCTCCATTCTTTTTTGAAAGGGATCGTGACCGTTGGGCTCGTGTTGGTGATGATGTAGCCTGCGATATCACAATTCATAAGTATATGATCGCTATTTTCTTCAGGATTAAATTTTTCTCCGCCAACTACTTTTCCGAAGTAATTCCCGAAAACGGTTTGCCAGCTGGGGAGATCATTGCCATCCTTATCTTTGAGATCATTGCCATCCTGATCGCATTCTTTGATTTTGAATGGTGTATATCCTGCATATTTTCCGTCAGTATCAGGCACATTGCTGAATGACACATGCCATGGAGAATCTTCCTGGGCATAGCATGATAATGATAATTTAGAATATTTAGAGCTAATAGTTATAGTTATCTGAGTTTTTTCATCATCCTTTACGCCGTTGAGCGGGAATGCAT
>JBJETC010000100.1:0-3255 GCA_051883115.1 Anaerovoracaceae bacterium | reverse complement strand
TCTGATGTGGCCGATATGGAACGGCTTTGCGATGTTAGGCGAAGAATATTCTACGATCACTGTTTTGCCGCGGCCTATGTCCTGTCTGCCGAAGTCATCGCCTTTGAGAGCCATGCCGAGCGTCTCTCTTGTCATTGCAGCTTTCGATACGAACATGTTTACGTATGCGTTTACAGGCTGTACCTTCTCGAAAAGCTCCGAGCCCTCGAGTTTCTCAGCGATGTTTTTCGCTATGAGCTGAGGTGCCATCCTCATCGTCTTCGCGAGCCTGAAGCAAGGGAAGGCGTAATCTCCCATAGTCTTGTCCTGAGGTATCTCGATCAGACTTTCCGCGTCTTCAGGTGTGAGCCCCTCAACGGCCGCGCTGATCTCTTCAGCGATCTTCTTCTTGAAATCAACCATTTGATCTTTCTCCCTTTCGAAATATTCTTCCGTAACTGCTTTTATACCAAGTTCCTTAAGTTTCTCCGCAAAACAGCCGTACCCCGGTATCTTCCTCCCGGTGAACGTGCCGTCATATATCATTCCCGCGCCGCACGACGGGCTGTTCGCCTTGAGGACTGCTCCCTCGATCTGCTCGTCCGCTTTTTCGGCTTTCCTGCGAGCATGCTCGAGGCATATCTCTGCACCCCGCTCAAAAGCTTCAGTAAGGTCTTTCCCGTCGCTGCTTATGACTTTTTCACCGCAGCGCTCCGCAGGGCACCGCGGGCTTTTCAGTCCGCCTGCCGTCTCCGGGCAGACTTCCGCGACGCTGTGTTTTTCGGCAAAGGAAATGACATCGTCATTTTTGTTGTTCCCGCCGTTATACTTGCAGTTCCTGCCGAGCAGGCACGCGCTTATGATATACATTACTTTTTCAGCGCCGCTATAGTGACGCCTTCACCGCCTTCGTCATACGCGCCCGGCCTGAACGATTTTACATGTCTGTTCTTTGAAAGGCTCCGCCTTATGCCGTTCTTCAGGACGCCGGTGCCTCTCCCATGAATGATAGTTACCTCGCTCAAGCCTGCTATAAACGCATCGTCTATGTATTTATCGACTTCTATCAGAGCGTCATCAAGGCTCTCGCCTCTCACGTCCGTCTGAGGCGAGACCGTCATGGCCTTGTGCCTTGCTATGCCGGAAGTGACACGCTGCATCTCCCGCTGGCGCTTTACGCTCTGTTTCGAGCCGTCCGTGACCATCGCGATATCGGAAGGCTTTACTGTCATCTTGACAGAGCCGAGCCTGACCTGGATGCCGCCGTTCTCGACAGATACGATCTCTCCGTTCTGGCCGAGGCTCAGAACCTTCACCATGTCGCCTTTTTTCAGCGAAGCGATGTCTACAGGCTTGTTGTTGATCTGGCGCACCATGCGCTCCTGATATTTTCTGGACTTGTCGTTCAGCTTGCGGTTCGCCTCAGAGAACGCTCTGTTTTTCTCAGCCACGGACATGTTCTTATCCATGGCGTTGAGGTCTTTCCTGACCTCGTCAGCAGTCTCTTTAGCTTCGCGCAGGATCTCACGCGCCTGTCTCCTCGCTTCTGCCAGTATCTTTTCCTTGTTTTTCGAGAGCTCTTCGGATTCTTTTTCCGCCTTGTCGTATTTCTCACGCATTTCGGCGGCCATCCTCGCGGACTCCGCCCTGTCAGCCTCTGCCTGATGGCGGTCCTTGTCTATGGCGGTGATGACCTCCTCAAACTCCATGTCGCCCTGTTCTATGAGCGATCTCGCTCTCTTTATGATCACACGCTGGAGGCCGAGCTTCCTCGAGATGTCAAAGGCGTTCGATTTCCCCGGTACTCCTATCAAAAGGTGATACGTCGGAGAAAGCGTATCGACATCGAATTCCATAGAGGCGTTTTCGACACCTTCAGTCGATATGGCGTATTTTTTCAGTTCGTTATAGTGTGTGGTAGCGGCCGTGCATGCGCCGAGTTCGTAAAGCCGTTCGAGGACGGCGATCGCGAGCGCGGCTCCTTCTGTAGGGTCAGTGCCGGCGCCGAGTTCGTCTGCCAGCACGAGCGTTCCGGGCTCTGCGTGGTTCGTTATGAAGACGATGTTTTTCATGTGAGCCGAGAACGTTGAAAGGTTCTGCTCTATGCTCTGTTCATCGCCTATGTCGGCGAATATATCCTTATATACAGGGATGACGCTTTCTGATGAAGCCGGTATGTGAAGGCCGCTCAGAGCCATGAGTGACAGGAGTCCGATGGTCTTCAGCGTTACCGTCTTTCCTCCCGTATTCGGGCCGGTGATCACGAGCGTCCTGTATGTGTCGCCGAGCGTGACGGATATAGGCACGGCCTTGTCCTTGTCCAGGAGCGGGTGCCTTGCCGATTTCAGCACGAGCGGTCCGTCTTCTGTGAGCTTCGGTTCCTCACCGTCCATGTCAAGCGAGAGCCTGCCTTTTGCCATAATAAAATCGAGTTCGGCCAGGAGCTGCTGGTTCCTTATGATGTCACCTGCACACTCTCCGGCTTTGCCCGAAAGTTCGCCGAGTATCCTCGCTATCTCCGCTTCCTCAGCGAGTTTGAGCTCCTTGAGCTTGTTGTTCATGTTAACGATGACTTCAGGCTCTATGAAAAGCGTCGACCCGCCTCGCGACTGGTCGTGGACTATCCCCGGGAATTTCGAGTGATACTCTGTCTTTACCGGGATGACGTATCTTCCGTCCCTCATCGTAACGATCGCGTCCTGGAGGAAATCCTTATTATCGCTGCTCGCGGTCATCTGCGCGAGCTTCGACCGTACCGCGTCGTTCTGCGCCGCTATGTCGCGCCTTATGCGCCTGAGCTCAGGCGAAGCGTCATCTGCTATCTCATCCTCCGAAAGGATGCATTTGTCGATGGCTTTCGCGAGGTCTCTGTGCGGCTCGATGAGTTCCGTGAGCTCCTTAATATGCGGAGCGTCAGGGACATCGTCGCCTTTCATGAACGTGACGGTGCTGCCGGCAGTCTGGAGGTCGTATTTTACCTGAAGCAGCTGCTTCGGCGTGAGCGTCCCGCCTTTTTTCGCGAACTTAACGTCCCTCGACACGTCGTATATCCCGCCTATAGGAAGCGATCCCTTATGAACAATAAGGTCAACCGCTTCCGTGGTCGACCTTGTTTCTTCTCGTATATCCCTGATATCGCCGCCCGGCTTGAGCGCTTCGGCCTTTTTCGCCGAAAGCTCGCACTGAGTCTCGTTTTTCAGGAGTTCCGCTATTTTTTTGTACTCTAATACTTGTAATGCTTTTTTGTTCATGTCCTTATCTGTGAAAAAAGCATGG
>JBJETC010000099.1:0-3263 GCA_051883115.1 Anaerovoracaceae bacterium | reverse complement strand
ACGAGGAAAACGACGATAGGGAGCAGAGCCCATCCGTTAGCTTTTTTCTTCATATTGAAGTCCTCTGGTGTATAGAATTTTTTTCCGGTCCGTCTCAGGGACCGCAGCATATAACTTTGTAATTATAACATATCGCGGTGGAAATGACACTTGAGCTTGAGATTGGAGGAATGGCGGACGATGCGGAGAGTCTGCCGGGTCTCATGCAAGCTTAAATAGTATGATAATGTATGATAAAATGAAATAAATGATACGCAGAAATGTTGAAATTCCAACGGCGCAACTGCCGGTTGACAAAAAGACGGGCCTGATTGGTGGAGTGCAACCGCATTTTTTCCTACACTTGCGTTAGAAAATAAAAACCGGTCAGCGAAAGGAGCAGATCATGATATTAGCAGATAAGATCACAGACCTCAGGAAAAAATCCGGATGGTCTCAGGAAGAGCTCGCTGAGAAGATGGGAGTGAGCAGACAGTCAATATCAAAGTGGGAAAGCGCTCAGTCAGTGCCTGATATGAAAAAAATAGTCAAGATGTCGGAGCTTTTCGGGGTCTCGACGGATTACCTCCTGAAGGACGAGATAGAGGAGCCTGAGCCGGCAGAGGACGCCGGAGAAACTACAGATGATAAGGGAGAAAAACTCGTGCCTGTATCGATGGAAGAAGCAAGCGCGTTCCTCGACCAGAACGAGACGAATTCGTTCAGAACAGCAGTCGGGTCAGCGCTTTGCGTCCTTTCCCCGATACTCCTCGTTGTACTTTCGACACTCGGAGAATCAAAGATAACGGGACTCACGGAAGATCAGGGCAGCTTCGCAGGAGTGATCGCACTGATCGCAGTCGTGGCGCTCGCGGTCATGCAGTTCACGAAAGCGGGGATCGACGGGGAACGCTTCGAATATCTCAAGAAAGAAAACATAGACACGGAGTACGGTGTCGACGGGATGGTAAAAGAGCGCATGAATGACTTCGAGCCGACATACAGGAAAAACATGACGGTCGGAATAACACTATGCGTCCTCTCCGTGATACCTGTCATGATAGCAGGCATAATGGAAAACTCCGCAGGGAAAAACGCAGCTGACTTCTATTACGGGGCGGCTGTAGGAGCACTCCTCGCGATAGTCGCGGCAGGTGTTTTCCTCATAGTGAGAGTAAGCAGCATAAAAAGCGGCTTTCAGATCCTCATGGAGCAGGGCGATTACTCAAGGAATGAAAAAAGCGCGAACAAGGCGTTCGGGACAGTGTTCTGGCTCTCGGCCACGGCGGTCTATCTGTTCGTGAGCTTTATCACCGGGCGCTGGGAGCTGACATGGATCATATGGGTCGCGGCCGCGGCGATCTACAGCCTCTGCGTCGAGCTTTACAAAATGAGGCGCAGATGATCAGCGCCGGATCTATTTAACATATATATGATAGAACCCGAACAAAAACAATAGTATGCTTTATTAAACTAAAAGTTATACTGCGTTAAAAGAAAGCCAGGTGCAGTTATGTCAGATATTATTGAAATAACCGGCCTCAGCAGGAGTTTCGGTGATGTGAAGGCAGTTAACGACATAAGTTTCCGTGTGAAAAAGGGCGACCTGTTCGCTTTTCTCGGCGAAAACGGCGCGGGGAAATCGACGACGATCAACATCATGTGCGGCCAGCTAAGGCGCGACAGCGGCGATGTCAGGATCTGCGGGCATGACCTCGATACGGAACAGTCAGTGATAAAGCGGAAGCTCGGCGTCGTGTTCCAGGATTCGGTGCTCGATAAGAAGCTTACCGTGAAGGACAATCTTGAGAGCAGGGCGGCTCTGTACGGGATAACGGGGAGCGAGTTCAGAAAGAGATATGACGAGCTTTCCGGGCTTCTCGATTTCAGGGAGCTCGGGAACAGACCGCTTGAAAAACTTTCGGGCGGCCAGCGCAGGCGCATCGACACAGCGAGGGCGCTCATCCACAGACCGGAGCTCCTCATACTCGATGAGCCGACGACAGGTCTCGACCCTCAGAACAGGAGGAACCTCTGGAACGTCGTTATGAAACTGATAAAAGACGAGGGCATGACGGTCTTCCTCACGACCCACTACATGGAAGAAGCCGCGGAGGCGGACAATGTCGTCATACTTGATGAAGGCCGGATCGCGGCAGAAGGGACGCCGCTCGAGCTCAAGAACAGATATTCAGGTGATTTCATCAGGCTTTACGGCTGCGATGAGACCGAAGTAAAGTCACTCGGGATGCCTTACGAAACGCTTAAGGGCTCTTACAGGGTCTCCGTCCCTGACACTGCGGCGGCGACGGATATGATCCTTGAACATCCTGATGTATTCAGGGATTACGAGATAACAAAAGGCAGGATGGATGACGTCTTCCTCGCCGTGACCGGCAGGAAGCTGAAAGGGGATGAGTGATCATGTCAGGTCTCATGGTTCTGGTAAAAAGAAATACCAAGCTTTATTTCAAGGACAAAGGAACGTTCCTTACGTCTATGATCACGCCGATCATCCTGCTCGTACTTTACGTCACGTTCCTTAAAAGAACATTCGAACAGTCATTTGATCATGCCTTCAGCGAGATAGGCGTCACTGCGTCGGACGAGCTCGTCGGCGGTCTCGTGGGCGGCCAGCTCATGTCGTCGCTCCTCGCCGTATGCTGCATAACAGTCACATACTGCGCGAACCTCATAATGGTGCAGGATAAGGTCACAGGCGTGAGACACGATTTTTCCGTAACACCTGCAAGGCCGGGTGAGATAGCGCTCGGATATTATATCTCAACGCTTTTCACGGTACTCATCGTCAATTTCGGCGCGCTCATCATATGCCTCTTTTATCTGAAAAAAACGGGATGGTATCTCTCCGGCGCTGATATAGCGGCGCTCTGCGGAGATATCCTCCTCGTGGTGATGTTCGGCACCGCCGTTTCCTCGCTTATAAACCATTTCCTCTCGACGACAGGGCAGATGTCTGCTGTCGGCACGATCGTCAGTGCAGGGTACGGGTTCATCTGCGGGGCATACATGCCTATATCGAGCTTTACAAAGAGCCTGAGAGATTTCCTGAGCTATATGCCGAGCACATACGCGACTTCGCTCTTCAGGGATCATGCGCTGAGAGGAGCCTTCAGTGAAATGGAGGACCTTGGCTATCCTGATCAGTTCCTGGAAGCCCTGAAAAAGAGCATGGACTGCGAGATAAAGGTATCGGGCAGCGTTGTATCGACCGGCACGAAATATCTCATTATTATCGCCGTTACGGCGCTCTGCATAGCCCT
>JBJETC010000098.1:0-3265 GCA_051883115.1 Anaerovoracaceae bacterium | reverse complement strand
GCGCGAGCGAGCAGCGTCTTGCCTGTTCCCGGAGGGCCGACAAGAAGGACGCCTTTGGGAATCCTTCCGCCGAGCTTCTGGAATTTTTGCGGTTCCTTGAGGAACTCTATGATCTCCTGGAGCTCCTCTTTTTCCTCTTTCAGTCCCGCCACGTCGGCAAAAGTGATCTTCTTGCCCTCGCCGCGGTATAGCTTCGCCTTGCTCTTCCCGAACTGGAACGCCTTCCCGTTCCCGCCCTGATTCATCATCAGGTAGAAAAGGAAAATGAGCGCTATAACCATGATTATCGTCGGGATGAGCGATATCACAGTGGAATAGGATTTCGGCGGATCTGTCTTGTAGGACAGAGTGCCGTCCTGCATCTGATCGTAAACGTATTTTTCCTCTAACCACTGTATATCAACGATACTGGAAGCATAGGCGTAGACATACTCGTCCTTGCCCACCTTCGCAGTTATCTTCATGTCTGTTATGTTGATTTCCGTAACTTTCTCGGATTCGAGGTATGAAGCCATCGTCGAGAACTTGACCTCGCGCTTCTGCTGCGAAAGTCCTCCGTTATACAGGACGGCTGTGATCATAACCATCACGAATATCAGTACGTAAATCGCCAGATTTCTGGTAAATCTTTTCAATGGTCAAACCCCTCTCGCTTTATAATTTTGCCTGAATATTTTGTAATCATAAACAAATTTGCTGAAATATTTTATCATACAGGCCTAAATAATTCAACAAGGAACACCGTTTTTGTGTCTTCAGTGACCGGTGCAGCAGCCGAATATCTCGCCCTTTTTCCCTCGGATGCCGGCGGGATAAAAAGCACCTCGCTTCCTGCCGCCGCGAAATGGACTGAATCTCTCAGGTTTCTCGGCACTTTGTCGTCCGTGAAAATGTCCTGCAGCTTCTTCCTGTGTCCTCCGGCTATGGTAAGGCGGTCGCCCGGTTTTCTCGTCCTCCAGGAAAAAATCTCCTCAGGCTTCATCCCGGTCTCTGCCTCGAGCCTGTCAGCGTCAAAAGCCGCGTAGCTTCCCTTCTTAAGGTCCATGGCCCTGAACTCATCCTGCGTCACCCTCGAGCACCTCGCTTCGTACATGCCGGCGCCTGCCAGCCTGTCCTCCGCTCCCGGTCCCGCGATCATGAGATCGCCGTAGACACGAGCCGCGCGGAACCCTCCCGGGAGATCAGCCGAAGCCGACGCTTTTTCGCTGAAAAGCAGCGCGTCCGTATTCTCCAGATGCCTGAAGGTAAAATCCTCTTTGAGTCCCGCTTCCTTGAAAGCCGTCCTGATGGCCCTGAGCCTCACCGCTCTTTCGGCCGCCCTCAGCACGCCCCCGTCCAGGACCGCGAACCCGCACCCGGCACCGCCGTCCTTCAGCGCCCCCCGGTAGAGGGCCGCCGACGCGCGCGCGAAAAACTCCCTGTCCTCCGCCGCCGTCCGGCCGAACCTCAGCACAGCCTCCTTCACATTCGGGTTGAACCCCTCAAGGTACGGGATCATCTTCAGCCTGATCCTGTTCCTCGAATAATCCGGCTCCCCGTTCGTCCTGTCTATACAAGGATGCAGCCCGCGCTCCTCGCAGTACGCCACGATATCCCGCTTCCAGCAGTCGAGCAGCGGCCTGATGATCCGCCCGGCGCCCGCTCCGTCAGCACGCTCGTACTCCATGCCCGCGGCGCCGTCCGTACCCGTTCCGCGCACAAGCAGACGGAAAAGTATCGTCTCGACCTGGTCGTCCGCGTTGTGCGCGACAGCTGTCTTTATCCTAGAAGCATCGACACCCGTATCCCGGATCCTCTCAGCTTCCTCGGAAAACGCCCTGTACCTCGCGTCCCGGCCGACTTCCTCCTCGGTCTTATCGGACCCCTCGGCAGCGGAAGGACAGTCGAATACGACCGTCCTGCACGGAACGCCGTTATCACGGCATATCTCTTCAACGTATGCCTGGTCATTCTCGGCGTCTCCCGGCCTTATCATGTGGTTCACATGGACCGCGTAAAGCGAGAGATCGTATTCCTCCCTGAGAGACAGAAGTATGTCGAACAGGGTCACAGAGTCGGGTCCGCCCGACAGCCCGATCACGATATGGTCCCCGCGTGATATGAGGCGATGCTGTTTCACGGTCTCGATGACCTGCCGTCTCACGTCGTTCATTTTTCTCCTCTTTCTGATCCGTTCATGACCGCGCGGCCATGATCAGCACTGTCCTGATCTAAGCTGCGTCTGTCCGCGCCGTCCTGATCCCGGCCGGTGCGGCCGTCAGCGCCGTCAGCACCTCCGCCGGCTCCATTTATCCCGTAGAACCTGCAGGCATTCGCGAACGTCGTGTCCGCAGCCTCCTCATATGGCACGCCTTTTATCTCAGCAACCTTTGCCGCCGTGTACTTCACGTTGAGAGGCGTGTTCCTGCGGCCCCTCACAGGCTCCGGCGCGAGATACGGCGAATCAGTCTCCACAGTCAGGAACTCGAGAGGCACCGCCTCTACGACCTGCCTCGTCTTCCTGTTGTTCTTGAAAGTCACAGGCCCGCAGATCGAGATCGCTGCGCCGAGCCTCACATATTCCTCAGCCGTCTCGACGCTGTATGAATAGCAGTGTATGAGGACACGGCTGTCAGGCACCATGACGCCGCCCGGCCCCGGTCTCTTCGGGAACATGCTTTTTCTCTCATCTGAAAAAGCGCCGTTTTCCTTTAATATGTCCATCGTGTCCTTGTTAGCGTCTCTTGAATGGATGACGATCGGCATGCCGAGCTCGCAGGCCATCTGTATCTGCCTGGCGAACCAGTGCTTCTGCGTATCTTTGTCCACATCGTCATAATGATAGTCGAGGCCGATCTCGCCGATCGCCCTGACTTTTTCCTCCCGGGCGAGCGTCTTTATCTCTTCTATAGTCTCCTCTGTCATGCCGCCGGTCTCGTGCGGATAGATCCCCACAGCCGCGTAGCACCACGGCCAGCGCTCTGTGTCCCTGACAGCGAGCGTCGAATCTTCCACAGTAGTCCCCGCGTCGACGACATACGTGAGCTCTCCTTCCCTGATGCCGCTGTCAAGCTCAGCGAGGGACGCTTCGTCCCAGCTGTCGTCGTTTATATGGCAGTGCGCGTCAAAAAGCATATATTCCTCCTTGAAAAATCAAGTCCAACAACAATTTTTCGGCTTTATCTTTAATATTATATACTAAAGAACGAACTGAAAAAACCGCATTTTTTGTGGAATGTATCATAAAAAAATCCCCCGCAGTTAATGTCCTGCGGAGGATATAAAA
>JBJETC010000097.1:0-3266 GCA_051883115.1 Anaerovoracaceae bacterium | reverse complement strand
TCATAACAGCGGCCGGCATATTCGTGCACAGGTGCATACTGAAAACCGTTTCAATGAACTACATGCTCATGGGCGTGGCTTTCGCGACTACGCTGTCGAACATGCTCGATGACGACAAGCTGAGCATGATCACCACTTACTATAACCCGATACTAAGTGTCAGCCTGATAGTAACGATAGTAGACCTGGGCGCGCCGCTCGACTGGCATCTCATAATGGGCGCAGGGGTCTACACGTTCGTGTATATCGGTTCGAGAGCGTTCGGCAAATACTTCGGAGCGAGGCTCGGCGCGACTGTTACGAAAATGCCTGAGGCTGTCAGGAAGTACCTCGGCCTCACGCTGCTGCCGCATTCAGGCGTGTCGCTCGTATTCACAGGGATCATATGCTCGACGCTTTCGGGCGGCAGGCCTGACCTCGCCGGTATAGTCCAGGGGACGATAGCTGCCGCTGCCGTCATAAACGAGATAATAGCCGTGATAGCTGCGAGGAAGGGATTCCAGCTTGCGGGCGAGATAGGCGGAGAGCTGAAAATAACGCCTGACCAGTCTGTAACAGAATAAAGATCCTGTAATTGCAATGAGCGCCGCGGATATTTAAAATCATGATGAGATGGATTTTTACAAAAATGAGACATTGAAGGGGGTATTTGATATGTCTTTATCGTACTCTGTGAAGAGGAGATTGTTCGAGGCAGCGCTCAGCAATGTTGATAAAAAAGTCCGCAAGGACCGCCACAGCGCGTATGTCGGTGTCGTCGACGCGATGCAGAAATACGGAGGCGTCTGGGGAGATGATTCCTATGCGAGACTGAGGAAAGCTTTCGGCGAAGGCGGGAAATGGGCACAGTTTTTCGACAGGCTGCTCGATACCGCTGACGCTAAGTATATCCACGATCTTTTCATGGCGTTCGGATTCAACTCATTCATGAGCTACACCGCCACTCAGAAAAACAAGGAGCAATACGGGGTAAGCATCCCATGGGTGATACTTTTTGACCCGACTACAGCATGCAACCTGCACTGCACAGGGTGCTGGGCCGCGGAATACGGCCATACCATGAGCCTTTCATACACTGACATGGAGAAAATAGTCGTGCAGGGTGAAGAGCTCGGCATCAGGGAATATATCATGACGGGCGGCGAGCCTACAATGAGAAAAAAGGACATCGTGAAACTCGCCAAAGCCCATAAGAACTGCGGCTTCGGGATATTCACGAACGCTACGATGATAGACCAGGAGTTCTGCGACGAGATAAAGTCGTGCGGGAACATCCTGCTCAACATCAGCATAGAGGGCGATGAGGAGACGACGGACGCGCGCCGCGGGAAAGGCACGTATCAGAGGATAATGAAGGCTATGGACCTGCTGAAGTCAAACGGCATCGTCTACGGTACTTCCATCTGCTACACGAGCCGGAACTACAAGGCGGTCACTTCAGACGAGTTCCTCGATTTTCTCATTGGCAAGGGAGCGGTGTTCAGCTGGTACTTCCACTTCATGCCTGTGGGCATGGACGCTGTGCCTGAGCTCATGCCTACACCTGAGCAGCGTGAATACCTGTATCACAGGATACGTGAGGTCAGGGCTTATGAAGGCGGAAAGCAGATCTTTACGATGGACTTCCAGAATGACGGCGAGATTGTCGGAGGATGCATCGCTGGCGGGAAATATTACTGCCACATCAACGCGAACGGTGACGTTGAGCCGTGCGTATTCATTCATTACTCGAGTGCGAACATCCACGACATGACGCTCCTCGAGTGCCTGCAGCAGCCTGTATTCAAGGGGTATCAGGCAGCGCAGCCTTTCAATGACAATCTGCTTCGTCCATGCCCGATGCTTGAGAACCCTGAGAAGCTGCGCGAGATAGTCAAAGCTTCAGGCGCGAAGAGCACAGACATGACGGCACCTGAATCAGCGGAGCATCTTTGCTCCAAGTGCGACGGGTACGCTGCGGAATGGCGCCCTGTGGCTGATAAGCTGTGGGCTTCGAACCACCCGGGATGGCACGCGGGAGACGCCGCGGATAAAACGTCAGAGCAGGAAAAGGACGCCTGACAAGGGGAAGGTGTATATTCATTTTTTCGGATAAATGGCCGGAGCGGGAGCTTCGGTCTTTTTTCTTGCGATAATTCGAGCGATATGTCTATTTTCAAGAAATACTTTACACTTTATAATAAATATAAAAATATATTGGAGAAGTGTATATGAATGTCCTTGAAGAAAGAATACTGAAAGACGGTAATGTAAAGCCCGGGAACGTGCTGAAGGTAGACAGCTTCCTTAACCATCAGATGGATGTGGGACTGTTCGGCTGGATGGCTGACGAATGGGAAAAAAGGTTCAGCGATGTCAGGATCGACAAGATACTGACGATAGAGGCGTCCGGGATAGGCATAGCGTGCATAGCGGCGGAGCATTTCGGCGTGCCTGTCGTATTTGCGAAAAAGACGAAGAGCATAAATCTCGACGGTGATGTATATGTCGCCGAAGTCAGGTCTTTTACTCACAACACGACGAATCAGGTGATCGTGGCGAAAAAGTTCCTGAAAAAGGGCGAGCACGTACTCATAATCGATGATTTCCTCGCGAACGGATGCGCTCTTCAGGGCCTCGCGTCTATCGTAGAGGAATCGGGCGCTGAAGTCTCAGGTATAGGGATAGCGATAGAAAAAGGTTTCCAGCCGGGCGGTGAAAAAATAAGGAGCCTCGGGTACAGGCTCGAGTCGCTTGCCATAGTGGAAAGCATGGACGCTGAGACAGGCAGCGTCGTATTCAGGGATCAGGATTGATTTTTCAGGAAGGTGGATATTTTGACAGGAGTAGTAGATGTAGGCGGAGGCCTCAGAGGGATCTACGGCGCGGGCGTCTTTGACTGGTGCCTGCAGAACGATGTCAGATTTGATTTTAACATAGGAGTGTCGGCAGGCTCGGCGAATGTCATGTCATATATGGCAGGTCAGCAGGGCAGGAATTATATTTTTTACACTCAGTATTCATTCCGCAGGGACTACATGAGTTTCCATGAATTCATAAGGACCGGGAATTATGTAAACCTCGAATATGTTTTCGGTGAAGCGCTGTCGAACAGCGGCGGAGAATATCCGCTCGACTATGATACGGCAGCGGCTGAGGTCGCTTCCGGAAGGATCGTGAAGATAGTGTCGACGGACGCTGTCACGGGAAGGCCGACATACTTTGATTTCTCGGATATGAGCAGGGACGATTACGGCGCCGTAAAGGCTTCATCGTGTGTGCCTCTC
>JBJETC010000096.1:0-3272 GCA_051883115.1 Anaerovoracaceae bacterium | reverse complement strand
AACGCAGCGCACATGGACCCGGCATCGATCGCCGGCGTGATCGCCCGCGTCTACGAAGCTAAGTCATCCGCAGATCTGTAAGGGAGGCTCACCGTGGACAGTTTTTACCGCTACATAACAAGGCCAGACTACGATGAGATCTTCAACATCATGAGCCTCGGCCACATCGCGACGTCGATCATCTTCATCGCCGTCTTCATCCTGATATTCCGGCGCTCCGGCGACATCAGGCGCAAGGACGTCTTCAGGAAAGTCGAAAGGCTCGCGATATTCGTCATAATCGTCGCCCTGTCGATCTATTACTTCTGGTATTTCGTGCTGCACGCCGGGTCTGACAAATACCCGCTCTACATGTGCAGGATCGCCGGCATCGCGATCTGCCTCACGTACTTCTGGCACTGGAAGCCGCTCGAGGATTTTGCCATCATGGCCTGCATATACGGCGGCATCACCGCCACACTTTTTTCGAGCCCTCAGCCGTACGCTTTCCCGCACATAACGAGGTGGGCGTACTTCACGATGCACATATGCATGACATACGCGGCGCTGCTGAGGATAATTTTCTACCACAAGATCATAGATAAAAAAGAGCTCATCAACGCGGAGGTGCTGAATATCATCTTCTGCGTCGCCGTGTTCTGGCTCGACATGAAATACAAATGGAACTATATGTTCTTCAGGCACGTTTCACCGCCTGACATGCCGATCATCAGGGACCTTCACATCCCGGAGATCCTGAATTCGTCGCCTTACGTTACCGGCGCCGTCATGATGTTCCTGTACGCTTTCGGGACGTTTGCCGCCTGGCTGTTCGCGTGCTGGATGAGCAGAAAAGCTCTGAAGATCGAATTCGAGGACGCAATAGAAGATGCGTCCGAACTGTAAAAAACCGCTGCAGTCGTTGATAATCCAACGGCTGCAGCGGTTAAATCTTTTCAGATATCAGATGAGACATTTTGTCCTGAGGATAAATATCCACATAGTCAGGGTAAACGAGCTCAGCAATGTGGATAACACAACGGCGTGCGAGGATAAAGTCCCGTCGTGCCCCATCGACTTCGCCATGACGAAGCATGTGACCGTCGAAGGCGAACCGAGCATAACTGCTATGGCTACGAGCTTTTCCGTTCTGAACCCGAGCGCGGCCGCGGCCGGCAGGAACATGGCTTCCAGCAGTATGAGCTTTATGAACACCGAAAGGCCCGCCGTCCTGAGTCTGCCCGATATGCTCTTAAGGTCGACGCTCGCTCCGAGCGATATGAGTCCAAGCGGGGTCGCCGTCCGTCCGACGTAATCGAGGGTCTTCTCCGCGATGCCGGGGAGCGGCAGGCCTGCGAGCGACCACAGGAGGCCGAGGAGGATGCCGATGATGATCGGGTTTTTCGCTATGCCGGCGACTGTCTCCTTCGCGAGCGCTTTGCCGCGGCCTTTGTTTTCCCTGCTGGTGAGCTGGAGAACGGCGACGGCCGTCGCGTTGTAAAGCGGGACGGCCCCGAGTATCATGAGCGGGGCGATCTCGGCTTTTCCGTATATGTTGGCGATGTAGGCGATGCCGAGGATCGCCGCGCTGCTGCGGTACGAAGCCTGTATGAATTCGCCCCTTTCAGGGACTGATCTTATCATCAGGGAAAAAAGCGCCGCCGTGAGTATGCTGAGGACTGTCGCCGCGAAGCAGAAAAGCACGAACTTCCCGTCCCACGTCGACTTGAAGTCGCTCCCGGCGAGCTCGGTGAAAAGCATCACCGGAAGGGCGATCTTGAACACGAACCTGTTCATGCTCCCGGCGAACTTGTCGTCCACGATCCCGATCTTATGAAAAATGTACCCGAGCACCATGACGAAAAATATCGGCATGGTCGACCCGAGGCTGAACTGAAGATCTTTTAGCATGACGCGTTTTTCCCGCTATTCGTTTTCGCCGCCGTCTTTTGATGAAGACGACGCCACGCCTGCGGCTGCCTTGTCGCCGATGATAAGATCCGGGCAGATCTCCGCCAGCGCTTTTATAAATGAAGGCTCGAAGTAGTCGTGTATCTCGAACCTCCTCATATCTGTCTGCCTAAGCTCCGACCGGTCAAGGTCGTTCTCCGCGACAAAGTCCGGAACGTACATGGAGAGGACTGTCCCGTAAAAAAGGATCGTTTTGTCCACGTGATCGAACACTATGTGCTGCAGCTCGTCTATGGGGATGTTCACGACAAAGCATCCTGCGATGTGCTTTCCCGATTTTTTCTCCCTGTAGACGTATTCTATCGTCCTGTCATCGATGCTCAGCTCCTCCTCCTTGCGCCCGAGACCGAACGCCGACACGATGTTATTCGCCACGAGGAATCCCAGCACCCCGATCAGCAGCGCGAGCACGATCCTCACGTACGGGCTGTAGCCCGTCTTTCCCATCACGAGATCGTACACTCCGCTCCCTCCGAGGAACAGTATGAGCACGATACCTATGAAATATATGTCGTGCGCGATTTTCTTATGTTTCATAGAAGCGGCATGAAGCCTCTTCTTTTCATCCATATTAACTGTAAAAGTCCTTTTTTCCATTTTTACCTCATATTTCAACGCTTTGCGACGCTTTCCGGCCATATTCGTAAAAAGATCCGTCAAAATCTTCCCCGGTCGTCCGCCGCCCTGCGATTTCAAACTGATGCTCTGATTATATCACATGTGCGCCCGGCATTGCGAGGAATGGCCTGATCAAGGGAATGCAGCATAATGTCCCGGCATGCGTTAGTGATCCCGATGTTACAGAATGTCCCGGGACATCGTTCAGTGATCCCGACGCTGCAGAATGTCCCGGCGCTCCTCAGAAAAAGAAAAAGCGGGACAAAATGTCCCGCCTCGTCATGCAGATCATGACCGAATGCAGATCACCGGCCGATGCAGGCCCGCAGCCCGTACCGGGGATCCACGATCAGTATCCCATGAATTTGTCCTTCATGATCTTTGACTCATCGACGCCGAGCCCTTTCAGGAGCTCCGTAAAAGCGTCATTAACAGCCGGAGATCCAGCGATCAGGTACTCAGAATCGTTCCCGTTAGCCTTAGCGTACTTTTCCGTCATTCCAGTGAACTGATCTCTTTCAGTAATGAAGTGCGTATCAAAATCGCTGATCTGCGATCTCACTTCGTCCCAGAAACCGTCGTAGGCGTATTCGCCGCGGCTGTCCGAGTAGAGGAGCGTGATCTTGTGCCCCGGCCTGTGGACGGAAAGAGTCTTAAATCGAAATCCGCTTCCTTCAACCGTAAGTTCAAGTGCTGTCGTCTGC
>JBJETC010000095.1:0-3286 GCA_051883115.1 Anaerovoracaceae bacterium | reverse complement strand
AGGAAGCAGAACGCTGCCGTGATGATACACGACCCGGATTTCATAAAGCGCTACACTGAGAGCACTCACAGCCTGGAAGGTCTCGGCGGCAGCGGACTCACGGCGAAGGAAAAAAGAAAGAGCAGGAACAGGGAAAAAGCGCGTGAGCAGATAAGGAAATATTTCGGCGAGCCTGTTTTTTCAAGGCAGGAGACAGAGATGTTCGAAAAAGGCATCTGCACAGGCGGGCACAGGGGTGTGAGCCTGTATTTCGCGGGGATCGACATAAACAGCTCTGATTTTGACGAAGTAAGGAAAAAGCATATAGAGAACAATATAGATTTTTACAGAGAAAACGGCAGCAGGTTCAGGAACGCTGTAAATGTCCTGACCCAGCTGATCCGGAACGCGATACTGACGCAGGAAGCCGATGAGTTCTACCGCGACAGATCGGGACTCATGGACAGCACGAGAGCCTGGAGGGGGAGCATGCTCGGAGACGAGCGTGTTTTCCTGAAAAAAGAGTCGAAGACAGGGGGCGACCTGTGCGTGACGTTCCTGCTCGACGCGTCTTCTTCCCAGAAGGCGCATCAGGAGGTCATCGCGTCAGAAGCATTTATCATAGCTGAAGCCCTCAGGAAAAACAGGATAGATACGCAGATACTCACGTATTCAAGCATGAGCGGGTTTACGATCATAAACATGCTGAAGGAGCGCAGCGGGCCGAACAGCATTCCGGTGACTCACAAGCAGGACATGGGAGTCTTCGGCTACACGGCCATGGGCTGCAGCCGCGACGGTCTCGTGTTCAGGGCTGTCAGGAAGATGATAGACACAGAGAACTACAGGTACAACCTGCTCCTCGTGCTGACAGACGCCTGCCCGAACGACGACGCTGCTGTCCCTTACTCCGGCGAAGGATTCCAGGCGAGACAGTACACAGGAAAGGATGCCGTAAAGGATACCGCTGCTGAAGTCAGGCGGATAAGAGAAGACAGCATAACGACAGACGCCATAGTCTTCAGCGAAGACGGCATGATAACGTCGGCAAAGGAGATCTACGGCAGCGGCTACGTGAGGATACGGAAGCTCGATGAACTGGCCGGCGCGGCAGGGAGATACATACAGTCGGAGATAGCGGGAATATACGAATAGACAGGAGAAAAAAATGATTTCAGAAAGAATGAAGCCTCTTCTCAAGAACAATTCAGCCATAAGGGCGATGTTCGAGGAGGGCAGGAAAATGGCGGACGAATTCGGCGAGGAGAATGTCTACGATTTCAGTCTCGGGAACCCTAACGTCCCGGCGCCTGACGCCGTGAACAGGGCGATCGTCGATATAGCGGAAAATGAAGATACGCACAAAGTGCACGGATACATGCCAAACGCCGGTTTCCCGGAGGTCAGGCAGGCGATCGCGGCGAACCTCAACAGCCGGTACAGGACGAATTACACGGGCGAAAACGTGATCATGACCGTTGGGGCCGGATCTGCTCTGAATGTCATACTCAGGACGCTGCTCGATCCAGACGACGAAGTCATAGTCATCGCGCCATATTTTGTCGAATATAAGAGTTACATAGGTAATTACTTCGGGAAGACAGTCGAGCTCAGGACAGATGAGGAAAACGGCTTCATGCCTGACCCCGAAGCGCTGGCGGAACTCATAACCGAAAGGACAAAGGCAGTCATCATCGACAACCCGAACAACCCGACCGGAGTCGTTTACCCGGCTGATGTCATAGCGGAGATCTCAGGCGCGCTGCGGGAAAAGGAAAAAGAGACAGGCCACACGATCTATCTCGTATCGGATGAACCTTACAGGGAGATCGTCTACGACGGCGTGAAAGTCCCATGGCTCCCTGATTTTTACGAAGACACGCTTGTCGCATATTCTTTCAGCAAATCGCTGTCGCTCCCGGGAGAGCGTATCGGATATGTGCTCGTGCCGCCTGCCGCGGAAGGCGCGGCGGAGTTCACCGAAGCGGCTGTGATCGCTAACAGAGTGAGCGGGGCAGTGAACGCGCCGTCGCTCATCCAGCTTGCTGTCGCCAGATGCCTCGATGAGAAGGCAGACATCGATTTCTACAGGAAAAACAGGGATCTCCTGTGCGGGATCATGGATGAGGCAGGCTTCGATTACGTTGAGCCGCAGGGAGCTTTTTACCTGTGGGTAAGATCTCCTTTTGACGACGAAAAGAAATTCGTGTCTATGGCAAAGGAGGAGCACATACTCATGGTGCCGGGATCGTCGTTCGCAGGACCCGGCTATGTCAGGCTCTCATACTGCGTATCGCGCGATATGATCCTGAGATCGAAGGATGCTTTTCTAAGGCTGGCTGAGAAAACAGAGAAGATGTGAAAAAGCCGGGCTTCGATCATTGCAATATTTTAAATAGCATGAAAAAAACGGGCAGCTTCAGAAAGCTGTCCATTTTTCGTGATCTCATTGATTAATCTATATCCCGAGTGTCTTAAGCTGATAGAACCTGTAAGGGAAGAGAAGCATACCCATTCCCATGTTGAACGTCCTGAAGCTCAGGGTCGTCCCGAGCCAGTAGCGTTTATGATGTCTCTTGAGGTACTTTCTTTCCGTACCGCCGAAATCAGCTATTCCTCCGGATCTGATACAGTCGATCAGATCGTTGTTGCATGTTACAGGGCGGTCGAATTCTGTAAACGCCGTTCCTACGTAACGAGCCACATGGGCGTCTGATCCGCCTGTGCACAGGAGACCGTACTGGTCGGCGAGGTGTCTCGCGAGCACGTTCGATCTTATGGTTTCACAGGTGTTGAAGCCCTCGAGGAAGTCGAACTCTTTAAGTCTCTTCACGTTGCGCAGCATGCCTTTATAGTACATGGCGCTTGCGGCCTGCATCCCGAACGGATGGGCCGGTCCCAGCACACCTCCGTACTGATGTACCAGCTTGAGAAGGGTATCGAATGACATTCCTCTGACTCTTAGGACCTTGAGATCTACATCATCAGGCATTATCACGATGATATGCCCCGCGTCTCTGGTGTCGTACTCGATGCCTTTGAGTACCGTGAAATCCTCCGGCATCTCGTCACGGTGCTTTTTCCAGTATTCATAACCTCTGTATGAATCGTGGTCTGTAACGACCATGCCGTCGAATCCTTTTTCCTTAAGGATGTTTATGTAATCCTTGATGTGTATCCTTGCATCGATTGAACCTTCCGCGGTATGACAATGCATGTCAAATTTCATATATGTGTATTCCCCCTTGATTTAATCAACGTTCGTGATATGTGACACGCTACTTTTATTATACCCGCAATGGTGAAG
>JBJETC010000094.1:0-3301 GCA_051883115.1 Anaerovoracaceae bacterium | reverse complement strand
ACTTCGAAGGCGTGCTTGACGCCTACGAGGATAAATACTGGATAAAGACATGGGATGAGACGCAGCCGAAATCGGCGTTCAGGGAGAACGCAAAGTACTGCTGCAGGAACATCCTGAAGGAGTTCGGAAGAATAAAGTGATAAAATGCGGCGGTCGGCGGATTTTTCCAAGGCCGCCGCGGCGCATATATGCAGGTATATTTTTTAATAAAAGGAGTATCGAACAAAGGAGTATCGAATCGATAGATGGTAACAGAGAGAACTTTATCTAATGGAATCAAAGTAGTGATGGAAATGATGCCGCAGGTGAACTCTGCCGCGCTGGGGATCTGGGTCAGGACCGGAGCCGTCAACGAAGACAGCAGTATCAGCGGCATTTCTCATTTTACCGAGCATATGATGTTCAAGGGGACGGAGAAAAGGTCGGCCCTTCAGATCGCGTCAGAGATAGATTCGATCGGCGGCCAGATGAACGCCATGACGGGCAAGGAAGCGACATGCTATTACGTTAAGTGCATGAGCTCCCACCTCGGGGAATCGGCTGACGTCCTGGTCGACATGATAGAGAACTCGCTTTTTGACCAGACGGAAATGAACAGGGAGAGGAAGGTCATCTGCGAGGAGATAAAGATGGATAAGGACGACCCTGAGGATTTCTGCCACGATCAGCTGATAGACAGCATGTTCAAGGGGAGCAGGCTCGGGAACTCCATAACGGGGACGAAAACGTCTCTGAGCGGTATCAATCACAGCGTCATTACTGACTATGTAAAAAAGCAGTACACGAGAGACTCGATAGTTATATCGGCCGCGGGGAATTTTGACCCGGACA
The DNA here is from genome assembly GCA_051883115.1 of Anaerovoracaceae bacterium. Lineage (GTDB taxonomy): Bacteria > Bacillota > Clostridia > Peptostreptococcales > Anaerovoracaceae > Aminicella. The sequence goes on along the minus strand of JBJETC010000094.1, from coordinate 2,470 downwards.
GCCTCTGCGCGTATTTCGAGACGAAGTTCTCATGCCTCGGCGCTTCGAAAAAACAACTCAGGCTGGAAAAAGCCCCTTACACGCCGTCGTACCATTCGTACAAGCGCGACGTGAAGCAGGCCCAGATCTGCCTCGCGACGAAAGCAATAAAGCTGAACGACAGCAGGGCCTACGCTTTCCAGATCCTCAACAACATCATGGGAGGCAGCATGAGTTCGAGGATGTTCCAGAACATAAGGGAGCAGAAGGGACTCGCGTATTCCATATACACATCGTTCGGCGATTTCAGCTGCGACGGGTATTTCGAGATAAGCGCGGGCGTCGGCCGTGACAATGTAAGAGGCGCGATCCGCGGTATAAAAGAAGAACTCGACAAGCTCGCAGATTCGCCTGTAACGCAGGAGGAACTCGATTCATCGAGAGAGCAGCTCAAGTCGTCTTATGTCTTCAGCCAGGAAAGCACATCGGCGAGGATGCATGTAAATGGGAAAAACTATACGCTCATAGGTCATGCGTTCAATTCCGATGAGGTCATGAACGGCTTCGATTCCGTGACGCAGGCTGATATCGAGGACGTGAAGCAGCTGATCTGCGATTTCAGCACGTATTCGGCATCTGTCGTGAGCGGGAGCAGAGTAGATATAAGGTCTATGATGGAAGCCTGACGGTACCGGATGCGATGCAGACAAAGCCTGTCTCCCGCATGACAGGCCGTGATCCCGGCAGGAGCCGGGCGTACATAGAAACCGGATATATTTTAAGAGAAAAGGGAAAAAACATGATAATGAAAGTAAAAAGCGTGAGCGGCCGTGTGCCGGAGTACAAGACAGAAGGCGCGTCCGGCATGGACCTCGAGGCGTTCATAGATGAAGACATCGTCATAATGCCGGGAAAGAGAGCTCTCGTCCATACGGGGCTTTTCTTTGAAGTCCCTGAAGGGTGCGAGTGCCAGATAAGAGCGAGGAGCGGTCTTGCGGTAAAGCACGGCATAGGGCTCGTGAACGGCATAGGGACGATAGATTCCGATTACAGGGGCGAGATCATGATCCCGCTCATAAACTGGGGCGAGGAGCCTTTTACCGTCCATGACGGCGACAGGATAGCGCAGGCTGTCATCATGAGCTACAATAAAGTAGATGTTGAGCTCGCTGATGAGCTCAGCGACACAGAACGCGGAAAAGGCGGTTTCGGTCATACGGGAGTGTGATGAAAAATGATCACGAGAGAGATGCTTGAACAGCGCGAATATGATTTCCTGGCGCCTGAGGCGACAAAGGCGGCCGAATCAAAGGGGAGAGTCGTGCCTGAGGAGGAATGTCCGCTGAGGACGGTTTTCCAGAGGGACAGGGACAGGATAGTCCACTCCAAGGCTTTCAGGCGGCTCATGCATAAGACGCAGGTATTCCTGCAGCCTGACGACGATCATTACAGGACGAGGCTCACGCATACGCTCGAGGTGACTCAGGTCGCAAGGAGCATCGCAAGAGCGCTCGGCTGGAACGAGGATCTGACAGAGGCCATAGCGCTCGGCCACGACCTCGGCCACACGCCGTTCGGGCATAACGGCGAAGCGATCCTGAACGAGATATACGATGGAGGCTTCCATCACAACGAGCAGAGCCTCAGGGTCGTCGACAAGCTGGAGTTCCACAACGGCAGGCGCGGGATGAACCTCACGTACGAGGTGAGGGACGGCATAGTGAACCACACCGGCTCGCTCACGGCTTCGACGCCTGAGGGGACGATAGTCAAGGTAAGTGACAGGATAGCGTATATAAACCACGACATAGACGACGCGCTGAGGAGCGGTGTCATATCCCAGGAAGATCTCCCGAAGGACGCGCTCGGGATGTTCGGCGAGACGCACGGTGTCAGGATAAACACCATGATCGAGAATGTCGTAGCTAACAGTGACGGCGGCACTGTCGCGAAGATGGACGACGAGCATGCTCAGGGACTCATGTCGCTGAGGTCGTGGATGTTTGAGCACGTGTACCTGAGCTCCAGGGTAAAAAAGGCAGAGGAACTCCAGAATGTAAGAGAGATAATAGAAGGACTCTTCGAGTATTATCAGAAGCATCTCGATGAACTCCCGCAGGAAAATCAGGAGCTCATAGAAGAAGACGGAGCCGACGCGGCCGTTAAGGATTACATTGCCGGGATGACAGACAGATATGCTGTGACGAAATTCAACGAGATCACTGAAAAAACAAGGTGATCAGCCATCGCGCCGTCAGGCGCGGCAAAATTTTTACAAAAAATAAAAAGGGAAAAGCCCGTTCATGTGGAATTAAGATATTAGGAGGCATGAATGGGCTTTTCTTATTCAAAATCATCCATAGAGAATCTGAAGAACCAGGTAAACATCGTAGACGTCGTGGGACGGTGCGTGCAGCTCAAGCGCACGGGGATCAACTACAAGGGTCTCTGTCCTTTCCATAATGAGAAGACGCCTTCATTTACCGTGTCT
>JBJETC010000093.1:0-3301 GCA_051883115.1 Anaerovoracaceae bacterium | reverse complement strand
GAAACTATACACGCCATACTCGACGGCACAGACAGCGCGCTCAGGGCGGCAGCCGGGCTCAAAGTCTCCGGGTTCCTCTACACGTCATCGCTCGAGGTATACGGAAGGCCTGATGACAACGGGAAATGGATAGATGAAAGCGGCTACGGCGCCATCGACAGCACGAGCACGAGGAGCTGCTACTCCGAGGGCAAGAGACTTGCCGAGTGCCTCTGCGCTTCATATGCCGATGAGTACGGCGTACCTGCGAAGATCATAAGACTGTCGCAGACATTCGGACCGGGTGTCAAATACAGCGACGGCCGCGTATTCGCCGAATTCGCACGCTGCGTCATAGAAGGACGCGACATCGTTCTCCGCACACAGGGCCGCACAGTCAGGAACTACTGCTACACGAGAGACGCTGTAAAAGCAATGCTCCTCGTCCTCCTGAGAGGTAACAGCGGAGAAGCGTACAACGCGGCGAACCACGACACCGTCTGCTCCATACGCGAAATGGCCGAACTCGCATCAGGACTCGGCGATAAGCCTGTAAACGTGAAGATAGAGATCCCTGAGGATATAGAGAAATACGGATACAATCCTGAAGCAAAGATCAGGCTCGACTCTTCAAAACTCGCCGCACTCGGTTGGACCCCTGAAGTCGGCATCGAAGAAATGTTCAAAAGGCTCATCTCAAGCATGAAAGTTTCAGCGGAAAAGAACGCCTGAATCTGCCGATCCATATCCGCGGGACCGCACCTGAAGCCATCGGCTCCATATCAAAAGGAAGGTAAGATATGAAAATCGCCATCATCTCAATAAACATGTACTCCAAAGGCCTTAATTTCGCCAGCCCGCTGCACAGCTACGTCTTCCAGAGTTTTCTGAAGCAGCACGGCTATGACACGACGATATTAGACTATATACCGGCGTATTACGATAATTTTGACCTCGAGCACCCTGCTGACTACTACAGGAAAAAATGCCAGATGCTCGCCGAAAAGAACGAGAAAAGCGTCGACAGCGTGAAAAAAATGCGCAAGTACAGCAGGAAGCGCGACGCATTCGACTCAGTCTACCGCGAGCGCGAGATCCGCTACAGAAAGTTCAAGTCTTTCATAGACAGCCACTACATCAAGACCGAGAAAAAATACGACTCGGATCTCCTCGAGATCGAGGATCCGGGCTTCGACTGCTACATCTGCGCAACAGACGTCATCTGGTCCGTGAACCCTGACAAGGGCACTGACCGCGGCTTCCTTCTCGGCTCAAAATGCATGGAGAACAAATGGAAGATCGCCTATTCCGCAAGCTTCGGCGCCCGTCCTCCTGTTGAAGATCACGACTTCAGGAAGTTCTTCTACAACATGGAAGACATCGACTTCATATCAGTGCGCGAAAAAAGCGCGAAGACTTTTATCGAACAGAACAGCAGCCGCAAGGCTGAGCACGTCCTTGACCCTGTCCTCCTCGAAGACAGCGCTTTCTACGAGGACATCACACAGGCGCCGGAAGAAAAAGGCTATGTGCTGCTTTACTATGTAATGGAAAATGCCGGCGACACGATAGACGCCGCCGCTCATTATGCCCGCCTCCACGACAAGGTGATCATCGACCTCACAGACAGACCTGACGTCGACCTCCTCAAGGAATACCGCGGCATAAAGTACAAGCGCGTCTACGATATCGGCATCGAAGAGTGGCTCGGGTACATAAGAGACGCCGACGCCATTTTTACGAACTCATTCCACGCATGCTGCCTGAGCATCATTTTCCACAAGAAATTCTTCGTCGGGCAGCGTAACGGCGATAAGGTCACAAGCGTGCTCGACATGTTCGGTCTCTCCGACCGCCTAATCTCCAATTTCAGCGATCCGGAGTCCATGGACGAAGCAGATATAGATTACGCCCGCGTAGATGAGATACTGAGCGAGAAGCGCAAGTCTTCGACCGAATATATAATGAACGCCCTGAAATACTGCGAGGAGAACCGCAAAGAGCCTCACAGCTATGAATGGTGGAAACGCTCCGTGTCATTCAGGATGATATACAACAGCTGCAGCGGCGGCGATCCGTCGATGATCCCCGATGACTATGCTTCGCTGAAAGGTTCTCTGAAAAAACTCGGCTCCGGGAACTACGAATACACGCTTCCCGCGCCAGTGACGAACTCAGGCTACGAAAGGTTCGACGAATGCCTTTTCGATTACCCTGACCACGCCTTCAGAGGATGGCACATCCGCTTCCGCATCGACAACCGCTGGTTCTGGTATCTCGAAGACGATACGTTCGTCCTGAAAGATGAGTACAAAAAGCATCATGAAGTCCGCAAGAAGACATTCAGGGCGGGAGAACGCTTCCCATATATCCCTGTAGACGGCATCATCGTCATGGTGGCAGAGGCAGTCTGGGCAAAAGACGAAAACTATGTCCCTAAGGATCACTCCGCGAAAAAGGCCGGCTCCGGCAGGAGTCTTGTCAGCAGGATCAGCCGCAGGGTCAGGAGAAAATTATCCGAAAGGAAAAGGATATCTGAATTCAATTCCATGAAAAACGATGCCGGGAAAAAATAAGGAGATCGCCATGTTCAGAAAAATGAGACGCTTCAAGCAGCAGGTCAGCAGAGAGGAATGCGTAAGGATCCTCAAAGAACAGGTCCGCGGCGTCCTTGCCGTAAACGGTGATGACGGCTATCCTTACGCCCTGCCGATAAACTTCTGGTACGACAGCGACAGTGACAGGATATACTTCCACGGTGCAGCTGAAGGCCACAAAATCGACGCCATAGACAGGGACGACAAGGTCTCGTTCTGCGTCATGAACGAGGGATTTATAGAAAAAGAAAGCGGCTGGAAGCGCATCATAACAAGCGTTATAACGTTCGGCCGCATGAAGCACGTTGAAGATCCGGAGCAGCAGCTCCTTATCGCGCGCAGGATAGCCGAAAAAGTCTATCCTGATGAGAAAACTGTCAACGATGAGGTCGCAAGGTACAAGACGGTCCCATGCCTCGAGCTCGTGCCCGAGCATATGACAGGGAAAAAGGTAAGAGAAGCCTGAACGATAACATTCTGATACGAAAAAGAGCCGAAGCATAAGCTTCGGCTCTTATTTTTGTATTGGCAGCTGGATCCGTGATCTGTCTTATTTTTCCTCACGCTTCTTAGCGTAGAGCAGGATGGCTGCAGCAGCTGCTCCCGTTACGAGAAGCAGGATGTAGGCCATAATGTCTGATTCGTCGCCCGTCTTTGGTCCGTTCGACTGGACTTTCGTCGGCTTATCAGTCTTGCTGTCATTCGGCTTGTCTGTCTCGCCGTTG
>JBJETC010000092.1:0-3305 GCA_051883115.1 Anaerovoracaceae bacterium | reverse complement strand
GTAAAGACATATTGTTAATTTAGTAACAAAATAAATTCCGTGTAAAATCCCCTTAAGATGCATCTGGACCGCGGTCTATCACTATGTGTCTGCACTCCAGCGCGAGCTTGTCCTCGAGCGCTTTCGCGTCGCCTTCCCTGCAGATCAGGCTTATCGTGTCGCCGCCTTTTATGACCGTGCGGCCTGACGGCACGACATCCTTTTTCCCTCTCTTGACTGAAACGATGAGGCAGCCTTCCGGCAGCGAGATGTCCATGACACGCGCGCCGTCCATCATGCTGCCGATGTAGACCTCGCTCGTGACGAAGACTTTCTCCATCGCCTTTTCTTCTGTCACGCCGCGGCTCTCCATGTCAGGCGACTTGTTCAGCATCCTGTCTGTGAGCATGTCGAACACAGGCTCGCTGTGCAGTCCCTCCGCGACGAGGTACGCGACGAGCGCCGCTACGACCATCGAGAAAAAGTTAGTGAAGTTGCCTGTCATCTCCGTGATGAGGAGGACCCCCGTTATAGGCGCCCTGACTATGGCCGAGAAATACCCGATCATCCCGTACATCACGAAATTCTCGAGGTACGCGTAGTCGAGGCCCGCACGCACCGCGACCGTCTTGTAGAAAAGCGCGCCTGCAAGCGCTCCCAGCACGAGCAGCGGCTGCAGCGTCCCTCCGCTCGCCCCGGACCCGGCGCTCACCATGACGAGCACGAACTTGAGCACGAGCACGAGCAGCAGCATCTCCGCCGCCACGTCACTCTCCGTGATGTCAGGCACGATCTTGCTCCCGCTCCCGAGTATGCGCGGCATGAAAACAGCCACAGGGATGACCGCGGCGAACGCTATCGCCATCCTCGCTTCCTTCGACTTGATATGAGCGTAGAAATCCTGCGCCCAGACTATCGACCTGTTGAAAAGCACGCCGAGCACGCCGGCGAACGCGCCCATCAGCACGAGCACCCAGTAGTACCTGAGCGGCAGAGCCTTCGTGAGCCCGAATGTGAACACAGGCTCGAGTCCGAATATGTTCGACGTGACAAAAGTCCCTGCGAGGCACGATGTCATAGTCGCTATGATTATCTGTGTGGAAAAATATCCGTGCATCGCTTCTATCACGAAGATGACGCCGGAAAGAGGCGCTCCGAAAGCGCATGAGATCCCCGCGCCCGCGCCGCACGATATCATCATCTTGACGTCTGTGTTCCCGCCCTTGAACATGTGCGAGACGAATTTGCCCGACATGCCTCCGAGCTGGACGCTCGGGCCTTCTCTCCCGAGCGACAGGCCGGCGCCTATAGAGATCACTGTGGAAAAAAACTTTGCCGGGATGACCGTATACCACCGCTGCCGCATCTCGCCCATGAGTTCGGCCTTTATCTGCGGTATGCCCGATGATGAGGAAAGCGGCTCCGCCCTGAGGATCAGGCATTCCGCGATAAAAAGCCCCGCGAGGAGGAGTACCGCAGCCGCCGTGAGCCCTGGCCTTCCCTGTATCTTTTCGAGAAGAACGTCCCTGAGCCCCTCGGACTTCGTGATCGATATCCTGAGGACCGCTATGAGAAGCCCCGTGATGACGCCCGTAAGCAGCGCCTCGAAGAGGATCAGGTACTTCGGCCGCTCAGCCTTCCTTATTTTCACATCTGCATCTGCCATCTGCCGCCCCTTCCGCGAAAAAAGCCCGTTTTCATTAAAAAAACACCGTTCTGTCTCTAAACTATCTGCGAAAATCACGAAAAACGTAAAAAAACGCTCCCGATATCATTATTATAACGATACCGCGGGGCGTCTGTAAATAAGCATTATTCCTGTTTTCCGGCTCTACTTGCCGATTTCTATCGTGAGTGCATTGCGTCCTTCCTGCTGACCTCCGAGGCTCACGATGTAATCAATGAACACTTTCCCTGTCCCGTCCGGCTTGAGCTGGTTATCGACTTTGTTCGTCAGGATCTCCATATCTATCGAGCCGTAAGGCGTCTCGTAGAGGCTCTTGTACCTCTTGCCCTGCTCGAATTCCATGGACATGCCCTTCCTTTCCTTGTCGCCGAGTCTCCTCATGTGGACCATGTCGTCCTTGAACTTGAGGCTCGTCTTGCATCCCGGCACTCCGGAAAGCTCGCTCTCGTCGTAGATCAGGTACGTCGCGTTATTTTTATTATACAGCTTGCCGTCTGTCACGAACTCCATGTTCTCCTGGAGCTCGTCGCCATCAAACTGCTTTCCTGTTATTTTTAGCGTTATATCTCTCGTATCCATATTCGATTATCCTTTCAATGAGCTCTGTCGGAGGTACCCCAGCCTCTTTCCAGAGCATCGGGAACATGCTGAAACGCGTGAATCCCGGGAGTGTGTTTATCTCGTTTACGTAAATATTGCCCGTGCTGTTTTCGTACAGGAAGTCTACTCTCGAAAGGCCTGCGCAGTCAAGTGAAAGATATGCCTTTTTCGCGGTCTCTCTTATTTTTTCTCTCGTCTCTGACGGGATGTCAGCCGGGACGTCGATGACTGTGCCGGCGTCGTCAGTGTATTTTGCCCTGTAGTCGTAAAAATCATCCGCGGCCTTGATTTCCCCTACTCCGGCCGCCTCAGGCCTGTCATTTCCTATGACGCCGCACTCGAGCTCTCTGCCGTCGATGCCTCTCTCGACGATGATCCTGCGGTCGTATTCAGCTGCGAATTCGAGACCTTTCTTCAGCTCTTCCGTCGTCCTTACTTTTGAAATACCCACGCTCGAGCCGAGATTAACAGGCTTTACGAACATAGGATAAGGAAGTTTTTCCTCGCACTTTGCAGCGACTGCGTCGACATCGCGCGCGACTTCCTCGCCGTAAACGGAAACGTATTCTACAACAGGGATCCCCGCCGCTTCGAATACCATCTTTGCTGCCATCTTGTCCATGGCGAGCGCCGAACCGAGGACGCCGCTCCCCGCATAAGGGATGTCGAGCATCTCGAGCATACCCTGGAGCCTTCCGTCTTCGCCGTAAGCGCCGTGAAGGACAGGCACCGCGAAGTCTATCATCTCAGGGAGTCTGTTGAAATCGAGCGGCTTTGCTGCCTTTTCCCAGCTGCCGTCTTCTATCTCCTCTGTCGAACCGTCAAATGTGTACCAGTTTCCTTTTTTATCGATACCTATGATAACGAGTTCGTGTTTTTCCTTATCAATGGCATTTATGACCGTCGCCGCCGAAGCCCTTGAAACCTCGTGTTCTGTCGATCTTCCGCCGAATATAACGCCTATCCTGTCCATTTGCAATCTCCGATCTTTTATGTGTCAGGCAGCAGCCTGCGGCCGCCGCTTTTAATGTTTTGTCAT
>JBJETC010000091.1:0-3311 GCA_051883115.1 Anaerovoracaceae bacterium | reverse complement strand
GAACTGATGACTGCGCTCTGCACATCCCATGCGAGCTGCGGTATTGCTGTCATGTAGTAGACATATATATACAGGTCGATCACGGCCCTGTTCCCGGAAAGGGACACCTTTACACCTCGCGAAGTCTCCCTGCTGTGCCTTGTTATGCGCATCGCCCTGAAACTGTTATTTATCGTATCGTGGAACGTCCCGGCCATCCGGCTCACTCCGGGTACCTTCAGAGCCGCCCTGCACGCCGCGAGAGCGATCTCGTCTTCAGTAGCGTCATGCGCTGTATTTTCAACGTCTGATGCCATCAGCCACTCCCTGTATCATATCATCAGTCTCCGCCGGCCGCAACATCGCCGTCCTCAGGCGCAGAAGCATCTTCTGCCTCATCGCCCGCGGACTCGTCATCTCCGTGGAGCACGATCCTTACCTGCTCTATCCTGCGGTCCTTCACGCTCAAAACGTAGAAACTGATATTTTCGAACCTTATTTCTTTTCCGATGTTAGCCGGTCCCGGGATCTCGCCCATCAGGTCGATGATGAACCCGCCGACCGTTTCGCTCGTCTCGGACTCGAGGTCCGTCCCGAGCGTGCTGTTTATATCATCGAGAGGAACGCTTCCGTCTGCGACGTACTCGTTCTCCCCGGTCTGTTCTATGACTTCATCTTCCACATCGTACTCATCGTCTATATCCCCGACGATCTCCTCTATGATGTCCTCCATAGTGACGATACCGCTGAAACCGCCGTATTCGTCTATGAGTACCGATATGTGCTGTTTGTCCTCCCTCATTTCCATGAAGAGAGAATCAATGTTCTTTGTCTCCGGGACAAGGTACGGCTTCCTGAGTATCGCCCTTATGTCGACGCTCCCGAAGCCCTCCTGCCTGGCTTTGATGAGGTAGTCCTTTATATTGAGTATCCCTATGATATTGTCTATGTCGCCCTCGCATACAGGGATCCTCGAATATCTGAGGCTCATGACGTCATCAAGGTATTCATCCTGAGGATCGTTGATATCTATCATGAAGACATCAGTCCTCGGCGTCATGATCTCGTAGGCGAGCTCGTCGTCGAAGCGGAAGATACTTCCTATCATCTTCCTGCCTTCCTCGTTTATCTGCCCGCTCTTCTGGCCGACCTCGAGCATCTGCATCACGTCATCTTCAGAGAATTCTCTCTGCATGGCGGCCGTGCTCTGCCCGAATATTTTCAGGAATATATCAGCTATACCTGTGAGCAGCACCGTCAGAGGTGTAAAAACGACGTCGAGCGCTTTCTGCAGTCCCGACAGGCTCAGCGCGAGCCCTTCCGCGTGCTGTGTCGCCGTCTTCATCGGGAATATCGCCCCGAACGAGACTGCCGCCGCAACGTAAATGACCGCCGCCAGCAGCTTATAGTAAATGTTCCTGTAATCAACGACTAGCAGCGCCGTCAGACCTGCTGAAAAAAACGCAAGCCTTAACAGCTGATCTGTCACCTTGTGTTTGTAAGGCTTGTCGAGAAGCCCGAGAAGGCGTTTTTTCCTTCCGTCATATATCTCATCATCAAGGCTCCTGATCTTGCTCGCGCTGACCGTATCCATGGCGTCTCCCATGAGTCCGATAAAAAGCATGACCAGTATGCATGCAGCTGCAATAAATATCTCCCGCAATAAATAGTCGGGGTCGCCTTTCATAAAAAACCACTCTCCTATTTTCTCTCAGATTTTTTTTTCAAAATATATCCCGGTTTTACAGGCCTGTCCATCTTCATCCTGATGACCTGCTGCGCATGAGGCGCTGATTCCAGCCTTTCGCCGGTCTCGTCGTCATACATCTCCGTGATCTCCTGCCTGATGTATCCCGGCACCGGGCCGAATATCTCTATCTCGTCGCCCAGATCCATCTTGTTGCGCTGCTCGATCACGGCCATCCCTGTTTTCTCATCATATGACCTGACGATACCTGTAAAATCATATGTCCTTATATACGAACTCGAATCGTACGTCTCGCCGACGCCTTTACGGCCGAAATAGAACCCTGTGGAAAAATCCCTGTGGCTCGCCTTTCCGAGCTCCGCCAGCCATTCTGGATCGAATGTGTAGTGCTCCGGATCCGCGTAGTAGGCATCTATCGCCTGCCTGTAGCCGTGGATCACCGTCGCGACGTAATACATGCTTTTGTTCCTGCCCTCGATCTTCGCGCTGGAGATCCCGGCCTTCACGAGTTCAGGGATATGCTCTATCATGCAGAGGTCCTTCGAGTTCATGATATACGAACCTCTGTCATCTTCCTCTATAGGGAAATACTCTCCCGGGCGTTTTTCCTCCTCGAGCACGTACTTGTATCTGCACGGATGAGCGCACATCCCTTTGTTGGCGTCTCTTCCCGTCATGAACATGCTCAGGAGGCATCTCCCGGAATATGACATGCACATAGCCCCGTGGACGAACGCTTCGATTTCCATGTCCTCCGGGATCGTCTCCCTGATTTTCGCTATTTCCTTCAGACTCAGCTCCCTTGCGACAACGAGGCGCTTCACGCCGTAGTTTTTCCAGAACTCCGCAGCCGCGTAGTTCGTCATGTTCGCCTGCGTCGAAAGGTGTATGACCGCGTCAGGTATGATCTCCCTTAAAACCATCATCACGCCGGGGTCAGACACGAGATATGCGTCTATCCCGAGGTCCTTTATCTTCGGCAGATAATCTCTCATCCTGTCGATATCAGTGTTGTGAGCGAATATGTTCAGCGCTCCGTAGCAGTATTTCCCGCGTTCATGAGCGTATCTTACTCCTTCGGCTATGTCATCCGGCGTCATTACGCCTGTACCGGCCCTGAGGGAAAAATCCCCGAGCCCGAAATAGACAGCGTCCGCGCCGTAGTCTATAGCAGTCTTCAGTTTTTCAAGATCTCCTGCCGGTGCAAGTAACTCTATCTTCTTCATTTCAATACCGATATAGCCATTCCGTCGCCTGTTGACACGAGGCATGTCTCGAATCTCGAGTCGTTCGTGATGAGATCGACGAAATCGTTCATTTTCCTGATGTTGCTTCTGTGTTTCCTGTTCTTCGGGTCATCGCTGTCGAGCAGAGTCATGCCGCCCTGCAGTATGTTGTCCGCGATGATCAGCGCTCCTTCTGACGCGCTCTGTACTGCCGCTTCGAGGAAGCGTATGTACTGACTTTTGGCCGCGTCTATGAAGACCATGTCGAAATCGGCTATGCCTTCATTCGCGAGTTTCCTCGTCATGACTTCTCCGTCGCCGTTCAGGACATGGATCCGGCTCCCGAGGCTCGCGTTCTGGATGTTTATGAGCGCCGCGTGGTATGTGTCCCTGTCTTT
>JBJETC010000090.1:0-3315 GCA_051883115.1 Anaerovoracaceae bacterium | reverse complement strand
AGAAGATCGAAGAGGATATCGCGAACTCCCGCAAGTATTACAATGCTGTTGTGAAGAAATTCAACAACAAGTGCGAGATGTTCCCTACGAGTATAGCTGCGGGCATGTTCCACTTCGAGAGAAAGCCTATGTTCGAGACGGATTCGGCTGAGGAAAGACAGAACGTGAAGGTAGATTTCGATGCTTAGCATGAATAGGAAAAAGCCCGCATGGGCTGTATCAAAAGCGCTTCTGGTGAGCGCTTTTTTGTTTATTTTTCTTTCTCTCGCATCGTCCGCATATGCCGATAACGGGTATCCGTACTCGACAGACGCGTTCGACGTGACGGCCGAGGTCTCGGAAGCGCATGTTATCCATATGGAAGAGACGATCAGGGTGAACTTCAGGGACCTGCGCCACGGGATCGTAAGGTACATCCCGGTTTCCGGCGAATACTACATCGAGAACCTCGAGTGCAGAGACGAGAAATACAGCACGTCGAAGGTGACGGAAAACGGCCACGAGTACAGTGTTATCAAGATCGGCGATGCTGACAGGTATGTCGAAGGAGTCAAAAGATACAGGATCTCATACGACATATACTGCATCAAGGACAAGGACACGAGTTCCGACAGCCTTGCTCTCGATCTGCTCCCGACATCGTGGGAGACGGAGATAAAGAGCGCGCACGTATCGCTCAAGATGCCGGCTGACGTCGATCCTTCCGCGTATACTTTTTACCTCGGGGCTTACGGCGATTCCTCGAGAGATGATGACCTCGACAGGTATGTGAGCACCGACGGGCGGAATATCAACCTTTCGCTGAAAAACCTCGCGAAGGGCGAAGGCCTTACCGTAAGAGCGAAGCTCCCTGAAGGCTACTGGAAGGGCGAGGCGGACAGGAGCTACCTCGTGTACTTCATACTCGGTCTCGCAGGTGTTTTCACGCTCATAATACTCCTCCTGTGGTTCGCGCTCGGACGCGACCCTGAGACGGTGCCTGTCGTGAACTTCTATCCTCCGGACGGGATGACACCGGCAGACGTAGGATATGTGGCCGACGGGAGCGTTGACGTCGTTGATATCTCGTCGATGATCATGTACTACGCGTCAAAAGGCTACGTCACCCTTGAGGAGACCGCGAACAAAGAAGACGTGAAGATCACCAGGGTGAAGGATATAGACGAGGAGGCAGAGTCGGAAAGGACCGTTTACCTCTTCAGGCAGTTCTTCAGGAATTACGAGTCATTGAACGCGAAGTCAGGCGGAGCGCTCACATCTGAAGACGTAAAAACATTCAGCGACAAGACGGTAAGCCATTATGACAAGATGCTGAATGGCATGTACACTACGTCGTCAAAGGTAGGGCGCGTCATCGCCGAGGTCCTGATGGCAGCTGAGATCGTGCTCATCATGGTGCTCGGTGCCATGGCGGGATTCGATTCTGTACCGTGGGTCGGCGTGCTCGTGGCTGCTGCTCTCATGTTTGTGGGGCTCACGGTGTTCACGAGCGCTCAGGCAGGTGCAAGGACGAAGACGAAGAAAAAGATCACGGCCATGCTCGTGATCGGCGGCCTTCTTTTTGCCGCAGGAGTCTTTATAGCCGGATTTACGGCGGGATACGGCTTCAGCAGCAGATACGGCGGTGCGGGCTGGTATCTGAAGACCACAGTGCCGATAATCCTGCTGTTTGCCGTGCAGGCTTTTTTCACAGTCTACATGAAGGCGAAGACGCAGGAATACACCGACCTCATCGGGCAGCTCGAGGGCTTCAGGAATTTCATCCGCGACGCGGAGTATCAGAAGCTCAAGGCGCTGTCGGATGAAGATCCTTCGTATTTCTACGACATAATGCCGTACGCTATGGTATTCGGGATGGGCACGAAGTGGTCGAAGAAGTTCGAGGACATAGCGGTAACAAGTCCTGCATGGTACGTCGGGACAGGCATGATGGACTATGTGCTTTACTCGTCGATGTTCCATTCGATAAGGTCAGGCGCGCTGTCAAGTGCTGCAGGCTATGCAGGGGCCGGCATCGGAGGCTTCGACTTCGGAAGCGGAGGCGGCTTCGGAGGAGGAGGTTTCTCCGGAGGCGGCTTCGGCGGCGGAGGCGGAGGCGCCTGGTAAAAACACGGCAAAACAATGATAGCCGACAAGTGGAGGTCATTGAATCTCCACTTTTTTTGTGGTAAAATTTAATATCAAATAGTGTGAAAAAACAGGGGTATAGATGACAGAGAAACAGAAGATAATCAATATTGCGGTAATCGCACATGTAGATGCAGGAAAATCAACTTTAGTAGACGCATTTCTTAAACAGAGCGGAGTTTTCAGGGACAATGAGGAGACCGTGGACTGCGTGATGGACAGCGACGCTATCGAGCGTGAACGCGGTATCACTATTTATTCCAAAAACTGCGCTATCATGCATAACGGCGTAAAGATCAACATCGTTGACACGCCGGGGCACGCTGACTTCTCTTCGGAAGTTGAGCGTATCATGAAGACGGTCGACACCGTTATCCTCCTCGTAGACTCGAGCGAGGGACCGATGCCTCAGACGAGGTTCGTGCTGAGCAAGTCGCTCGAGCAGGGCCTGAACCCGATCCTTTTTATCAACAAGATAGATAAAAAAGACGCAAGGATAGATGAGGTCGTGGATGAAGTCTACGAACTCTTCATGGATCTCGACGCGAATGATGAACAGCTCGACTTCCCGATCCTTTACGGCATCGCGAGACAGGGCATCGCTGTAAAGGACCCGGCAGAAGTAAAGGACCTCGATCTCACGAACAACGGCGAAAAGCTCAAGCACACGCCGGAAGGCTTCGGGGGATTCGATCTCAAGCCGCTTTTCGATACGATCATAGAGCACTGTGACCCGTATCCTGACCTGAGAGAGGAGCCGCTCCAGTTCCAGATCTCGAACCTCGCTTACGATGACTATATCGGCAGGCTCGGTATAGGAAGAGTAACGAAGGGCGTCATCAAAGAAGGCCAGCAGGTAGCTGTCGGCAGAGAGAACGGACAGATAGAAAACGCGAAGATCGGTCAGGTCTTTGTCTACAGAGGACTCAAGCGTGTACCTGTAAAACAGGCTGAATGCGGAGACATCGTCGCAGTTTCCGGTATAAGCGACATAACTATCGGCGAGACGATCTGCGATCCTGATGATCCGGATCCTATGGAAATGATCCATATCGATCCGCCGACACTTTCCATGAATTTCATGGTAAACACGTCGCCTTTCGCCGGAAAAGTCGGTAAATACGTCACATCAAGACATTTAAGAGAGAGACTTGCAAAAGAACTCGAAGTAAACGTCGGACTCAAGGT
>JBJETC010000089.1:0-3323 GCA_051883115.1 Anaerovoracaceae bacterium | reverse complement strand
CACAGCGCCCCGACGACAGCCCCTACAGAAGGGAGAAAAGCGAGCATCATGTTTTTCAGCTTGCCGTCCCACCTCTTGTACGGACACGGGAGCGTTATGAAATTGCCCCACGCCATGAAAAATGCTGTAATGAATTTCAAAATATTCTCCTGTCTGCCGGCATTCCGCCGGCAAGGTCATGTCAACAAATAACGGCCCGGACACGCCGCGCCCCCGGATATCATCCGGCAGCCCGTGATCCCGGCCGCTTTTCCTTTACTTTATCTGCTTCAATTCTCTGAAGCTGCCGTACGACACCTCTATCACGCTCCCGCATATCTCCGCGAGCGCCCTGTCGCACATAGCAAGCGAGCGTCTGTAGTTCTCCGTCATATCGTCAAATATCCGCGCGTCGGAATATATGAAATCCGACACGAACACGGAGTTCCCCGTCGCCCCGGCGAAACGCCTCAGGTCGTCTGCCACACGCTCTCCGGCATCCGGATCATACGTGCCGTCCGGCCTGAACATCTCGTTCGACAGAAGCGCCGTGACGCTGTCGAGGAGAAATGCGCCTTCCGGGTCCACGCCCGGCTTGTCGAGGCATCCGTTCAGGTCGATGCCCTGTTCGAGCGTCTCGAACCCCCAGCCTTCTCTCGCCTTGAGGTGGCGTTTTATCCTCAGCCTGTCCTCATCGTCGGCCGGGATCATCGTCGCTATGTAATACAGAGGCACGCCCTGCTCGCGGGACATATCCCTCGCGAGCTCCTGAGCGTGAAGAGACTTGCCGTTCTTGCATCCTCCGCTTATGAAAATATTCATCAAAAAATCTCCCGGATCTTCTTTTATAAGTTAAATTTTTTCAAAAAATCCGGTGTGATCAGTCGTCAAAATAGTGGCCGGCTTTCATTTCCTCGAGGTACTCGCCGTTAATCTGGCCTTCAGCGAGCGTCTTCATGTTGTTCATCGAGCCGATAGCAGCTTCTATGATCTTGAACGCGATCGGGCAGCCGCTGCCTTCTCCGAGCCTCATGCCGAGGTCGAACATCGTGTCGAGGCCAAGCCTCTTAACAGCCGTAACATAGCCGATCTCCGTCGATTTATGCGAAGCGAACATGTAATCTGTCACGCGCGGATCGAACTCCTGGGCCATGCATGCGGCAGCGATGGAGATGAAACCGTCGATCACTACAGGGATGTGGTTCTTCGCCGCGCCGAGGTAGCAGCCTGCCATGGCGCAGATGTCAAAGCCTCCGACGTGAGCGAGCTTGTCGAGCGGATCCATGTCCCTGCAGCGCTCTCCGAATTCGCCTACGACCTTTCTCTTTACAGCGAGTCCTTCGTTGTTGAGTCCGCCGCCTCTTCCTACGAGGTCCTCAGCAGGGAGTCCTGTGAGTGACTGGATGAGCGTAGATCCCGTCGTCGTGTTGCCGATACCCATCTCGCCGACGCCGCAGAGCTGGATGCCTGCTTCTTTCATCGCGTCAGCAGCCTCGAAGCCGATGAGCATTGCCTGCGCAGCCTGCTCTCTCGTCATGGCGCTGCCAGTCTTCACGAAGTTCTGCGTGCCGTTCGCGATCCTCCTGTTGACGATCTTACGCGAAATCCTGCCGTCTTCTTCGAGCATGGAATCAGTGTAGAGCACGTCAGGGATCTCCATTTTTACACCTGTGTCGATGTCGAGCACGTCGATGCCGAAATACTTCGCCTGCGAGCTCATGCCCGTGATCCTGCGCGGGAAGTTCATCGTCTGGCTCAGCGTTACTGACTGAGGCGCCGAAGCCACGCCTTCCTCAACGACACCGTTATCAGCGCACATAACTGCTATGCACTGCTTTTTTACTTCGTTGCCTGTCGGCTTACCTGTGATACCGGCGATCCTGATAGATATATCTTCGAGCTTTCCGAGGCTCCCTGGTACTTTCGCGAGGAACTCCTGCCTTTTCCTTGCCTCGTCCATAGCTTTCTCATCGAGCGGATCGATGCTGCCCAGCATCCCGTTCAGTTTTTCTTCGTAATTGTTCTCCATTTTTGTTTTGTCCTCCTTAAAGACAGAAAAGTTTTACGTTACGCGCACGAAGGCGCAGATCACCGTAAAAAAATGTCACAGCCCAGCCATTTTTTCTCTCCTTTTCATATTGACTATAGATGTATAAATTCTAACAGAATAGAAAGGCAAATACAATTTTTTTCATTTAGCTGCGGAGCCGTCCGAAACTGTGTTAATATATTGTTTAACGAGATTTTTTTGGAAAAAAGGGGACAAAATGCAGGTAAGTAAAAAAGCCAGGGGCGACATCATGCTTTTCATCGCGGCCCTCATCTGGGGGTCGGCTTTTGTGGCGCAGAAACAGGGCGGATCCATCGGCTCGTTCACGTACAACGGGCTCAGGTCTTTCCTCGGTTTCCTCGTGATCTTTATATACATAATCATAAGGGACAGGTGCGCTGCGGCTAAGCCATCCGACAGGCCTTCGGGCAGCGGCAGGAGCCGCGCTGAGCTCGTCAAAGCTTCCCTCATCTGCGGCGCAGCGCTTTTCGTCGCCACGTCATGCCAGCAGATCGGGCTCGCGTACACGGACGTCGGGAAAGCCGGGTTCATAACGTCGCTTTACACGGTGATAGTCCCTTTTTTCTCCGTATTCCTTCATAAAAAAGTGCATCTCAGGACATGGCTGTGCGCCGGGCTCGGCGTCATCGGCTTCTATTTCCTCAGCATGAAGGGATTCGACTTCAGGATAGGCCGCGGCGACGTGTTCGTACTCGTGAGCGCATTCTGCTACGCCATCCAGATCGTGGCAGTCGATGTTTTTTCAGATAAAGTAGACGGCGTCAAGCTGAGCGCGTCGCAGTTCCTCGTGATCGCCGTACTCAGCATAGCGCCCGCATTCAGCGAATCGCCTTCCCTGGCGGAAGTCATGTCCGCGTGGCCTGCGATAGCATACGGCGGCGTGCTTTCCTGCGGGGTCGCATATACGCTGCAGATCCAGGGGCAGAAGGACACGGAGCCGGCCCAGGCTTCGCTCATCATGTGCCTCGAGTCAGTGTTCTCCGCCATATTCGGAGCGCTGCTCCTGCACGAGAACCTGGGCGCCCGCGCGTACTTCGGCTGCGCGATAATTTTCACGGCTGTCGTTTTGTCGAATCTGCCATTCAAAACAGGTGCAGAATCAGCGGCTCGCTGATATAATAAAGTAAACGGAAGGTTTGTCCGGGCCCGTTCATAAAACCGGACCACGGGGGAATTTTTTTGATGCCGGAAGTTTCCGGATCTGTGAAAGGTGCGAAGCCAGATGAGTGAAAGGGAAAACGGAGGATACAGCAGGGCTGCGGTGGTAATGCTC
>JBJETC010000088.1:0-3332 GCA_051883115.1 Anaerovoracaceae bacterium | reverse complement strand
TCAGATCAGACGCGGCTTCACGGCCGTACGGCCGCCGGGCCGGCTGATGCCGGTCATCACCACTTCGCGAGCGGTGTTTTTTCCGTCACTGCCTGCCTGAACGAGTCGTCCTTTATCATCTCGTCGAACTTCACGAGTTCGTCGTGCATGATGACATCGTTATCGACCGGGTCTGATTTTTCTCTGATGAAATCGTATGCTGTCCTCATCGCCGGTGAGAGGTTGTCTATGCTGCTCTCGCCGCTCTGCTCCCTGAGCCAGATGCCCTGCGCGGCACAGGCAAGCTCTATGCCGAGGACCTTCTCAGCGTTGTCGAGTACCATGGCAGCTGTTCTCGCGGATGTCGTTCCCATGGAAACGTGGTCTTCCTGGTTGCCGGATGACGGGATGGAATCGACGCAAGCCGGGTGGTCGTAGATCTTGTTCTCGGAAACCATTGAAGCTGCTGCGTACTGGGCGATCATGAATCCTGAGCATACACCGGAATGTTTTGTCAGGAACGGAGGGAGTCCCTCTGAAAGCGCCGGGTTCACGAGTCTCTCAGTCCTTCTCTCGGAGATGTCGGCGAGCTCGGAGATGGCCATCTTCATGAAGTCGAAGGCGAGCGCCATCGGCTGGCCGTGGAAGTTCCCGCCTGAGATGACTTCTTCATCGTCAGGGAAAACTATCGGGTTATCTGTGACAGCGTTTATCTCTCTTGAAACAGCGTCATAAACGTATTTCAGGGCGTCTCTCGTAGCGCCATGGACCTGCGGCACGCAGCGGAGCGTGTAAGGGTCCTGGACCTTGTTCGGCTGCGATGGCTTGGCGTTCATGCTGCCGTCGAGCAGTGTCCTGAGGTTTGTGGCCGAGTCGATCTGGCCCTGGTGGCCTCTCAGCTGCTGGATCTTGTCGTCGTAAGCCTTTGTTATGGCGTGGAGCGCTTCTCCGGTGAAGGCCGCGGCGATATCCGCGACGTCAGCAAGGTGCATGGCGTCCCAGAGTACGTTCACGCCGACAGCTGTGAGCATCTGCGTACCGTTGTTGAGGGCGAGTCCTTCCTTAGCGGCGAGCTCTACAGGCTTGATGCCCGCGTCCTTGAGCGCGTCCGCAGCCGGGATCACCTTACCTTTATATTCCACTTCGCCGAGGCCTATGAGGCCGAGCGCGATGCATGAGAGCGGGGCGAGGTCGCCCGAAGCTCCGAGACTTCCTTTTTCCGGGACGATCGGATGGATCCCCGCGTTGAGCATATCGACGAGAGTCTGGATCGTGTTCAGGCGGATGCCCGAGAAACCTCTCGAAAGTGCGTTGCATCTGAGGAGCATGGCTGCTCTTACGTATTTTGTCTCAAAAGCGTCGCCGAGAGCGCATGTGTGGCTCATGATGAGGTTTTTCTGGAGCTTCGCCAGATCCTCGTGCTTTATCCTGACGTTAGCCAGTTTGCCGAAGCCGGTGGTAAGCCCGTAAACTACAGCGCCTTCGTCTACTTCCCTGTCTATGAACGCGCGCGCCTTGTTCACGGCTTTCTTTGCGTCGTCTGCGATCTCGACCTTCTCATATCCGCGGCATACGCGGATGACCTCCTCGACCGTCAGATCGCGGCCGTTAATCATTACTGTCATATTCGTTCCTCCCGGAATTTTTCAGCATAAATTTTCAGATATATATTCAGTTGTTATCCGAATTCAGGGCACAAAAATAGCCTCTATTCATGGCCCCCATAAAAAACATTATATTCCTTTTCGTCGATTTAACAATAATATAGATAAAATATACATGTTTGACGGCCTTTTGCGGCGTTTTTGTGCAAAAGGAGGAAAAATTCAGAATATTATTGTAATAAATAATAAGGAATTTCTTCATCATGCCGATACAGGGCCGGCGGGCCGATCCGATACGCGGAAAAGGACATGGTCCGGGCAGATGAAGTAAGGCCATCGAACAGCCGGCAGTCCCCGGAAAAATTCACAAACCCTTCATAAAAAAAGCGCAGGCTGTGGTATCATGTTTCTTAAGAATTATTAAGAAAGGTTAAAATGTCTTAAGGAATATGGAAGGATACATTTCAGTCCGGGGCAGACGCCCGTCAAAGAGAAAAAAGCTGCTTGTCACCGCGCTTGCAGCTGCTGTGGCGCTTACCGCAGTATTCCTGCCGGAAAAAGCCGCCGCCGCTTCTTATCCGACGCCTTCGGTCAAGGCGACCTGCAAGGCTTCGGGCACGGCGGTCAGAAAATCATATTCGGTAAACTCCGCGCTGATCAAGAGGATCCCGGCGGGGAAAAAGTTCACCGTGACATATGAGTATTTCACGAGCAGCAAGAGCACGAAGGCCTCAAAGTGCTGGTACAGGCTGAAGTCAGGCGGATATGTGAGGGCCGACCTCGTGACTGTCAAATACACGCCGCTAAAGGCGAGCACGACATCGGCGCTCAACATGAGGAAAGGACCGTCGACTTCGTATGATAAGAAAGGTACGCTCTCGAGCGGAGCGGGGATCTACCTCCTCAAGAAGGTAAAGAGCAAAGCCGGCGGCACGTGGTACTGCGCGAGCAGGTCGTCTTCCGGCTCGTCCCCGTTCTATATAGACGCGAGGTACGTCTCCGCGTCGGGGAGCAGTTCTTCATCAGGAAGCTCTGACAGCTCCGGCGATCCCGGCAGCTCAGACACATCGTCATCGACTTCCGGGTCTTACATCACGGCTTCAGGCTTCCCTTCATCTTATCTGACGAAGCTCAAGGCCCTCCACAAGGCTCATCCGACCTGGAAATTCACGCCGGTCAAGACAGGCCTCAGCTGGAGCCAGGCTTACGCGAAGATGATCAGCAGCACATCGACGAACACGATCTACACGACATACGCTCCGTCGTACAGATCGACGAAGCAGGGCTGTTTCAACTATTTGACGAATTCGTACGTGCCGAAGGACGGCTCGTATTTTGTCTCATCGTCTGACCAGGCCGTCGCGTACTACATGGATCCCAGGAACTGGCTTACGAGCTCGGGCATATTCATGTTCGAGAGCAACGCGTATCACTCGTACCAGACGGTGAGCGTCGTGCGCGCCGTGCTGAAGCAGAACTCCGTGCTTTACAAGAACGCGAAATACTATGTCGAAGCAGGTAAAAAATACGGCATAAGTCCTGTCTACCTTGCGGCGAAGTCCATCTCCGAGATGGGCTCCGGGACAAAGATGGTCAGCGGCAAATATACGGGATACAAAGGATATTACAACGCCTACGCCATCGGCTGCAGCGACAGCGCGGGCGGCGGTGCCGTGAATGGCATGAAATACGCGAAGTCGAAGAACTGGAACACTTTGCGTAAAGCCATCGTGAACGGCGCGGCTTACA
>JBJETC010000087.1:0-3333 GCA_051883115.1 Anaerovoracaceae bacterium | reverse complement strand
CAAGATAAACGAGCAGCGCGACAGTGGCACGTGAACCCTGTATATCGTTTTTCATCATGAAATACAGACACGCTGGCTGTCCCCCGGTGGCCGATGGAGTAATTGCGGAAAAGAAAATATCCGATGAAGTGTAAAGCAGACATTGGCCCGGGGTCGACGCATAACCTGTTGATTACAGCAGCTTATGTATCGACCAGGCCTCAAGTCCGAGAAAAGATATCACGCACAGCAGAATGCATATATTCCACACTGCGGGCGCGTGTCCCAGTATCTCGAAAAGCTCTCCCGCTGAGAGACTGCTGCTCTGGGATGCTACCAGTCTGACTGAAAGCACGGCAAGGATCAATGTTACTATTCCCCATATGATCTTGCTCCTTACTTTCATCTATATGTCACCTCACCTGAGTATTGTTCCTGCACCGCAGCCGGATATTTTCCGAATCAGCAATACTACAAGATGAGATTATATCAGACTTCATAAAATTTTGAAAGTTTTTACAATTTTCGCGATCATTTATCGCGGCGGGTACCGAAAGTGCCCTCCGGGAATATGTTGGAGAACAGTATATCATCCAGCAACCTGTTGGCCTTGGCCTTTTCATCCTGCATGCTCTCATCATGACTGCTGCTTGCCATGTGGATGAGACCCCAGAATCCCGTTACCATGAACGTAACTATATCTGACTTCAGGTAGTTCGTCTCAACGTCTGCAAGATATGTGTCCACGAATTTCTCTACATTGCCGTAGAGGAACTTGTAGTAAGAAGTCACGAGCACTCTTTCTCCTGTCACTTTGATGCTTGCGAAGAAATCGAAGTTGTCGTAGTAATTGTCGAGCAGAGCGTTCAGAAGATTGTGCGCTGAGTCGTACGGGTCCTTGTCCTTGTTGCTTTCTTCAAGGTCGCGGAAGCTCTGGACCAGGTTCTTTGATATATCATTGAAGCAATCGTCCAGAAGGTCATACTTGTCCTCATAATAAGTGTAAAAAGTTATTCTGCTGATGTATGCTCTCTTACAGAGCTCGGTAACATGGATCTTATCGAAAGACATTTCTTTCAGCATTTCGATCATTGTCTGCTTGAGATTACGTTTTGTCTTAATAACTCTTTTGTCTTCCATAGTAATTACCTCATTCCTAACGAACAATCTACATATGTACATATAATATAACATCGCTCGAAGAAATATTCAAATATATTTTATTATTTTAACAAAAAAAGAAACCCGTAAAACCTGACTGCGTTCGATTCAGCCGGTTCCGGGTCTCAAAATATTTTTTGAATTATTTATTTTTTTCTACATGTTATTGATGATATTTTCCCACTCGCCGATGATCTTCCTGTCTTCGAAGTAATCGATGCACATAGCGTGACGTACTTCAGCGAGTGTCCTGTTCGTCGTCTCGACAGCGTGCTCAGTGCCTGACTTGAGGATGTCATAAACAGCAGGAATGTCCTGCTCCCATTTATGGCGGTTTTCTCTGATCGGCGCGAGCAGCTCTTCGAGCACCTTGATGAGGAATTTCTTGCACTTGACATCTCCGAGGCCGCCTCTTCTGTAGTGATCCTTCATCTCATCGAGATTCCTGTAATCCGGGAGGTACTCGGCGAACTGATCTTCTCTCGAAAAAGCGTCGAGATATGTGAAGACGCAGTTCCCTTCTATATGGCCCGGATCGCTGATGTTAAGGTGCTGCGGGTCGGTGTACATACTCATGACCTTTTTCTTTACTGCCGCAGCATCATCTGAAAGGTAGATGCAGTTCCCGAGCGACTTGGACATCTTCGCACTGCCGTCAATTCCCGGGAGTCTTCTCTGTGTCTCGTTCTCAGGGAGCATGATGTCAGGCTCTACGAGAACATCGCCGTATGTCTGGTCGAATCTGCGCACTATCTCTCTCGTCTGCTCGAGCATAGGCTCCTGATCCTCGCCTACAGGGACCGTAGTCGCCTTGAACGCTGTGATATCTGCTGCCTGGCTCACAGGATACGTGAAAAATCCGGCCGGCAGACCCGCTTCATTATCATTCTCATCGCTGCCCGAGAATCCCTTCTGCTGCATCTCGGCTTTGACCGTCGGGTTCCTGGAAAGTCTCTGAGTAGTCACAAGGTTCATGTAGTAAAAAGTAAGCGCGTGAAGTGCCGGTATCCCTGACTGGATGCAGATATATGACTTATCGGGATCTATACCTACAGAAAGATAGTCAAGAGCGACCCGGATTATGTTCTCCCTGATCTTCTGAGGATCATCGGCGTTGTCCGTAAGCGCCTGATCGTCAGCGACCAGTATATTTATCTCGTCGAACTTCCCTGAATCCTGGAGCTTTACTCTTTCCTGAAGAGATCCTACATAATGTCCGAGGTGAAGCCTTCCTGTCGGCCTGTCACCCGTAAGAATTACTTTTCTGTCAGCATCCTTTGCCTGCATAAAAACCTCCGGCGCCTCCCCGGCGCGAAAATACCAGATATAAAATCAATTTATGATACCACAGAAACAGCGCAGATGGCAAACCCGCCACCTGCGCGTGTTTTCAACAGCAGTTTATTTTCTTATAATAACTATCCTTATTTTAATATATAGGATCCTCTTTCAGGTCCCACAGATATGAGCCAGATATCATGGCCTATAAGTTCCTCTATTTTTTCAACATAGGCCTTTGCATTTTCCGGCAGTTCATCCCATGACCTGCAGGACGAAATGTCGCACTTCCAGCCCGGCATGTACTCGACTACCGGCTCTGTGTCGTACAGCCTTATATCAGCCGGAAAATCAGTGACCTCTCCGTCTTTCGTCCTGTACGCCGTTATCACAGGGATCTCGTCGAGATAGCCGAGAACATCGAGCTTCGTGAGAGCGATCATATCGGCGCCCTGGCATTTCGTGCCGTAACGCGTAGCTACAGCGTCAAAAGGGCCGACCCTCCTGTCTCTTTTTGTCACAGCGCCGAACTCGTTTCCCGCTTTGCGGAGGTCATCGTTCCACTCATCGCTCATCGCTTTTTCAGCTGTAAAAGGACCGGCGCCTACGCATGTCGAATATGCTTTCGTTATGCCGACCCTTCTGTCGAGCGTCCTGTCAGGTATGCCCGCGCCTATCACAGAGTATGCCGAGATCGTGTTAGAGCTCGATGTGTACGGATAGATACCGAAGTCTATGTCTCTGAGTGCTCCGAGCTGAGCTTCGAAAAGAATGTTTTTTCCTTCCTCGGCAGCTTTCTCAAGGAGCGAGCCGGTGTCGCAGATATAGCCGCGGAAATAGTTCGCCGTGTTGACGCACCATTCCATGATCTCATTTATATCAAGCGGCTTCTGGCCGTAGACATTCCTCAGCACG
>JBJETC010000086.1:0-19376 GCA_051883115.1 Anaerovoracaceae bacterium | reverse complement strand
TCTTTGCTGCCTTTACCTTCCTGCGGAGCTGAGCCTTCGTAAGCTTTGCAGTGCTTGTCTTCGTGATCGTGAATGAAGAATCGATCTTCTTTCCGTTGTCAGCGCGGTAAGTCTTGAGCGTGAGGCTGCTGCCGCTTACGCTTACTACTGTGTAAGTAGGTACGTCTTCCTGCCAGCGGTTTGCGATGTAAGACTGCTTCCTCGAAACGAGGTCATAGTATTTGCTTCCTGAAGCGGAGTCTGCTGTCATGTAGAGGATGCCGTCTGGGTTGACTGCAGTGTTGTTCTTTTTAACTACATTCTGTACAGCGTCATCGTCCATTATGCTCTTGAGGTAGTTCAGGTATTCCTGCTCTTCTTTGTCTGTCGTGTCGTCCTTTATGTTCTGCGGAGCGACTGTGCGCTGAGCCGGATCATCGCCTGCATCGATATCCTTTGAGAGCATCTTGTCAAAAGCGTCGTCGTCATAGCTTACCTTGGACTTTCCGCCCTTGAGGATCTTTGATCTTGAATAAGCGTGGTCATGACCTGTGAGGACTACGTCGATGCCGTATTCTTCAAAGTAAGGGACGAGTGTGTAGCGGAGGTTCGTGATCTCAGGCTCGTTGGAGTGCTCCGCTGAACCGTAAATGTCCTGATGGAGCGTTACGATCCTCCATTTGCAGTCCTTGTGAGCTGCGACCGTCTTCTTTATGAATTCCTTATGCTCAGCTGCATTCGTGTCCTGAGTGTTGAGGTCGATAAAGAGAACTTTCCCGTATGTGAAAGCGTAATCGCCGCCTGCTGTTCCGTTGCTTCCGAGGCTGCTCACGTTAGCCCTGTTGAAATGATAAGTGTAGGCAGGGTTATCAGCGTCGTGGTTTCCTACTGTAGTCGCTACAGGAAGTGACTTGAGTGTGGCTGGCGCGAGGTAGCCGGCATATTCTATTTCTACCTTTGAAGCTTCCTTGTTAGGTGCTTTCTTCTTTGTCGTCTGGATCTGGTCACCCGCTGACATTACGAAAGCAGCTTTGCCGCCCGTTTTCTTCTCGGCTTCTTTGAGTGTATGAGCCCAGTTGAATGAATCGCTGCATACTGATGCAGACTGAGCGGTGTAGAATGCCTCGCTGTCTTTACCTTTTTCGGAGTTGGATGATCCAATCTGAGGGTCTCCTACGAAAATGAACTTGAAGCTCTTAGAAGACTGTACAGTGTAGGAAGCAGGCGATGTGTATTTCCCGTCTTCCTTCTCGTAGCGGTAGTAGTACTTCTGACCTTCCTTAAGGCCTTTGGCCGTTACCTTGTTGGCAACATATGTATTGCCTTCGGCATCCTTTTCATCAGCGACTTCTGTCTGCTTTGCCGTGTAAGTCTTCGCGCCCTTCATGGACTTCTTTGTCCCTATCTGGAGCTTGATCCTGCCGTCAGCGTTTTTCAGCGATGAAGCGGACTTCGTGTACCATGCGAAGTTCAGCTTTGACTGATCTGATCCCGGTGCGAGCGAGATCTTTGTCCAGTCCGTGCTGTTCTTCTTCCAGCTGTTCTGCCATTCTTTCCATTCTTTCTGAGTTCCCGTCGTCTCAGAATATGAAGCGGCGTCCGTCTTCCCGTCCGGCGCTGCATCTGCCATTGCAGGGATAACTGTTCCTGCGATCATGGATGCGGCGACGAGACTCGTGATCGCGGCCTTTTTCCATTCGATTTTCATAACGTCTCCTTTCATCGAACACTTTTTACAGAAAATAATCTACAACCTGAGTGTTTAATGTACATATGGGAAACGTTAATTGTCAGTAAAAAACCGCCCGGGGCTATCCGCGGGCGGTTTGATCTATATGGATGTCAGGTGGATCTTATTTTTCGGGAAAGCTTTTCCTGCTTTTCTCTTCAGCACGCTTCCTCAGCGTTATCGAACTGGCTGTTGTAGAGATCTGCGTAGAAGCCGCCCTTGGCCATGAGTTCATCATGCGTGCCGCTTTCTACGACGTCTCCGTCCCTCAGCACGAGGATCTTGTCGGCGTTCTTTATCGTTGAGAGCCTGTGTGCTATGACAAAGCTCGTCCTGCCTTCCGTGAGCTTATCCATAGCTTTCTGGACCATCTGCTCTGTCCTCGTATCGACGGAACTCGTCGCTTCATCGAGGATGAGGAGCGGAGCGTCTTTTATCATTGCTCTTGCTATAGTTATGAGCTGTCTCTGACCCTGTGAGATGTTCGCGTTGTCGTTCAGGACGGTGTCATAGCCATTCGGGAGCTGCTTCACGAGATCAGTCAGGCCGCACGCCTCGCATACTTCGTCGAGCTTTTCATCTGTGATGCCTTCCCTGTTATATACGAGGTTCTCTCTGAGAGTGCCTTCAAAGAGCCATGTGTCCTGGAGCACCATCGAGAACTGTTCGCGGACGTTCTCACGCTTTACATCTGCGATATCAGTACCGTCTATAACGATCTTTCCGCTGTCAGGGTCGTAGAATCTCATGAGGAGGTTAACTATGGTAGTCTTGCCGGCTCCTGTTGGTCCGACGATGGCTATCTTATTGCCTGAAGTAAAGTGCTCGTTGAAATCGTGGATGATCACCTTGTCGCTGCTGTATCCGAAGCGCAGGTGCTCGAAGTCGACATCGCCGAGGCCTCCGCCGTCTTCGTTCTCGATGACTTTCGTTTTTCCGCTCTCGTCATCCATTTCCTTTTCCTCAAGGAAATCGAACACTCTTTCGCACGCTGCTGCCATGCTCTGCATGCTCGAAGCTGTCTGCGAGATGTTCTGGAGCGGCTGGGTGAAAAGCCTTATGTAAAGCATGAATGCCACGATAGTTCCCATTGAGATCGATCCTTTTACGGCGAGCACGCCGCCTGCTATGCAGACGACTACGTAAGCGAGGTTGCCGATGAAGATCATGAGCGGCATGTTGAGGCTGCTGTAGAACTGGCTCTTCCACGTGACATCGTAAAGTCTGTCGCTCCTGGAGCTGAATTCCTTCCTGCTGAGCTTTTCGCCGTTGTTTACCTTTACGACCTGGAAGTTGCTGAATGTTTCTTCTATAAGGCCGTTGAGTCCGCCGAGCTCATTCTGCTGAGCGATGTAGAACTGCTCCGAATGGTTTATCACGGCTATCATGATCGCGAAGCCTATGAGCGCGGCTGCTATGCCGCAGACTGCCATGATGTAGTTCGTGTAGAACATCATGACCATCGAACCTATGAGCATCGCGACGGATGAAACGATCTGCGAAAAACTCTGGTTCATCATCTGGCCTATGGTATCCACGTCGTTCGTTACGATAGAAAGCGTGTCTCCGGTCGATGTTGAATCGAAGTATCTGAGCGGCAGTCTGTTCATCTTGTCCGAGATATCTTTCCTCATGTCCTTTGTGAGGAGCTGGGAAATGACAGCCATGATCTGGGCCTGCCCGAAGTTAAGTACGAATCCTATGCCGTAGAGTACCGCGAGGAGGACGCATATGCTGACGACACTGTCTATGTCTATATGGCCGCCTTTAAGCCCGTCAGTAATGAGGTTCGTCACATCGGAGAGTTTGTTCGGTCCGATGAGGTTCAGGATGGAACCGGCGATCGCGAGGATCGAGCCGATGACGATACCCTTCTTGTATTTTTTCATATAGTCCCAGAGCCTGCTGTACGCTTTTTTCATGTCTTTGCTTCTGTCACCGGCGTTGCTGCGGCCCTGCATTCCCGGCATCGAAGATGTGCTGGTCTTTACTTTTTCAGTCATATTACGCGCCTCCTTTACGCTCCGAGCTCTTCGCTCGAGAACTGTGACAAAGCGATTTCCTTATATACTTCGCATGATTTCATGAGTTCGTCGTGCGTTCCCATGCCGGCGATCCTGCCGTGCTCGAGAACGATGATCCTGTCGGCGTCGCGTATAGTGCCGACCCTCTGTGCGACGATGATCTTCGTGGCATCGGCTGCGTTTTCCATAAGTGCGTTCCTTACTGTCTTATCTGTCTTGTAGTCGAGAGCTGAGAACGAATCGTCGAATATGAGTATCTCAGGTTTTCTCGCGATAGCTCTTGCGATCGAAAGACGCTGTTTCTGACCGCCTGAGAAGTTCGCGCCGCCCTGGTCGACTTCGCTGTCGAGTCCTGCTTCCTTCTTTGAAAGGAACTCGGAGCTCGATGAGATGTCTGCTGCCTCTTTGATCGTATCGTCATCTATTTCATGTCCGCAGTCGCCGAATGTTATGTTGCTCCTGATGGTGCCTGTGAAAAGCGAAGCTTTCTGTGTCGCATAACCTATCTTGTCTCTCAGGGCTTCCTGCGTGTAGTCTTTTACGTCGACGCCGTCTACGAGGACGCTCCCGGATGTAGCGTCGTAGAACCTCGGAATGAGTGAAATGAGTGTAGTCTTGCCTGAGCCTGTGGCGCCGATAACTGCTACAGTCTCGCCTTTTTTCGCCTTGAAGCTTATATTCTCCAGGACGTCGCCGGAATCATCCGAATACTTGAACGAAACGCTCCTGAACTCGACCGTTCCTTTTTCCTCTGTCTCTTTTTCATTCGATCTGTCGACCCTGGAGCCGTCATTGACAGAAGGCTCTGTGTCGAGGACTTCTGTTATCCTCTTTGCCGATGCCTGAGCTCTCGGGAGCAGGATGAATATCATGTTGAGGAGCATGAAAGCCATGATCACCTGCATCGCATAGTTCGAGAAAACTACCATGTCGGAGAAAACTCCGAGCTTTTCGCCGACTCCCGCAGCTTCTATCATATATGCTCCTACCCAGTACACTGCAAGCGTGAGTCCTGAGTTGATGAGCGTCATTCCAGGAGACATTATCGCCATTACCCTGTATGCTATGAGGTTGTTCTTCGTGATCTCGTCGTTTATGCCGGCGAATTTGTCAGACTGATATTCTTCTGCGTTATATGCTCTGACGACTCTGACGCCTGTGATCTGTTCTCTCGTTACACGGTTGAGCTTGTCGTTCAGT
This sequence comes from Anaerovoracaceae bacterium, assembly GCA_051883115.1. GTDB lineage: Bacteria > Bacillota > Clostridia > Peptostreptococcales > Anaerovoracaceae > Aminicella. The sequence goes on along the minus strand of JBJETC010000086.1, from coordinate 14,444 downwards.
GTCTGTATCTTCGTGAACCTCGGGACTGCGAATATAAGTGTTATCGTAAGCAGGATCACGAGGACCGCTATCGCTGTCTCCAGTGTCCACTGCCAGCTCTTGCCTGAGATCTTGACGATCGCCCATACTGCAAGGATAGGCGCCTTTATGATAGCCTGGAGTCCCATGGCTACGAGGTTCTGTATCTGCGTTATATCGTTCGTGTCGCGGTTTATGAGACTCGATGTGGAAAAATGTCCTATTTCTGTCATCGAGTAATCGAGTATCCTGTCAAAGACGTTGTCTCTGAGCGTTTTAGAAAGTCCCGCAGCCACGACTGCCGCGAAATATCCTACTATCATGGATGTCACCATGCTGCCAAGCGCGCAGAGCATCATGTATCCGCCCTGCTGAAGTATGTCGCTCATCTTTGAGCCCGGTGTCTCAACGAGCGTTGTGACTTCTGACATGTAGTCAGGAAGCTTGAGGTCGAGCCATACCTGAACTACTATGAACGCTATGCAGACTGCGACGTAAAACCATTGTCTGCGTGTCATATACCTTCTTAGTATCTTCCACATAACTTTTTCTCCCTTCTGCTGCCTGCCGCTTCTGTATCACATGATCCCGTCTCTGACCTTGGCGAGGAGTCTGACGAATTCATCGTGCTCCTCGTCTGTCATTTTGGAAAAAAGTCTGTCCTCGGCCGATTCCATTTTTTCTCTGGCCTTTAAGCAGTAGCCTATTCCCTTGTCTGTGATCTTCAGCTGCCTTACTCTGTGGTCTTCCGGATTCTCTATATCTTCGAGAAGTCCTTTTCTCTTCATTCTTGTGACGAGGCCGTGCGCTGTGGATTTCGCGCAGTGCATCGACTCTTCTATCTCTTTTAATGAAAGTATGTTTTCGTTGTTTTCCTGCATGTAGAGAAGGATCGACAGCTGTGAGACTGTGAGTCCTATCTCTCTCATACTGTTGTTTGCGTCTCTTTCAAGTGCTTCATTTATTTGTTTTATCATAGTACCTGCCGAATTCTTGATATCCATGGTTCCTTCTTTCGTTCGCATGCTAACTATTACGGTATTATATTAGCATGCTAACCTTTAATGGTCAATATACTTCGTGTGAAGAATAATGGTGATATTATGTGAAGAAATCTTCACATTACCTGAGCAGGTCCATGTTCTCCTTTATACACATGAAAAAACTCTCTGCTCTTTTAAGAGCAGAGAGTCCTGAAGGCGCCGCGGACTGAGCATGCCGCCCTGTTCACACCGCCTGTTTACTTTGGTATTTCATTAACGGCCTGATTTATCAACGGCCTAATGTCGCTACGAGGATAGCCTTGATGCTGTGCATCCTGTTTTCCGCCTCATCGAAGACTACTGAATTTCTTGACCTGAATACTTCGTCCGTGACTTCTCTTATGTCATAGCCGAGTTTTTTCTGCTCTGATGCCATCCTGGTGTTGAAGTCGTGGAACGAAGGGAGACAGTGCATGAAAATGACGTCGTCGTTTCCTGTCGCCTTTAGAGTATCCTCTGTGATCCTGTAAGGAGTGAGGAGTTTTACCCTTTCAGGTATCTTGTCCTCTTCGCCCATAGAAGCCCAGATGTCAGTGTAAATGACGTCAGCGCCTTTCAGACACTCAGGATCTGAAGAGACTTCGATGACTCCGCCTGTCTCTTCAGCGGCTTCACGAGCCGCATCGAGAGCTTCGTTATCTATGTCTGCCGCAAGGCTCTCAGGGCCGTATGCGACGTAATGCATGCCCGTCTTCGCCGCCGCGTACATCCATGCGTACGACATGTTATTCCTTATATCACCGCAGAAAACGAGCTTTACCTTGTTAAGAGGCTTGTCGACATGCTCCTCTATCGTCATCATGTCAGCGATCATCTGTGTAGGGTGATCCACGTCCGTGAGTCCGTTATATACAGGCACGCCCGAGTATTTCGCGAGGTCTTCCACTGTCTTCTGGCTGTATCCTCTGAACTCTATGCCGTCAAAGATACGTCCCAGCACTTTCGCACTGTCCTCGACAGATTCCTTTTTCCCGAACTGGGAACTGTCCTTATCGAGAAAAACAGCGCTCCCGCCTTCGTCGCGCATAGCCACTTCGAATGATGATCTCGTACGCGTAGACGTTTTTTCGAACAAAAGGCATATCGTCTTCCCTTCGAGCGTGTTTCCCTTTATCCCAGCTCTTTTCTTGGCTTTCAGGTCATGCGCCAGATCGATGAGGTACCTGACCTCATCAGGCGTGAAATCCATGAGCGTAAGAAAGCTTCTTCCTTTCAGATTTACAGCCATATTCCCTCCAGATATCAGATCAAAATAAAGTTTTATCAGTCATCAGACATTATAGCACCTTTGCAGGAAGGTGAAACGAGTTTGGAGTATCTCCTGAGCCATCCTGATTTTACCTTTGGTTCAGGCTCTTTGTATGATTTTCTCCTTTCGGCGAATTCCTCTTCCGTGACGCGGGCGTTGATCTTGCCGTTCTCGATATCGATGTCGATGATATCGCCATCCTCGAGGAGACCGATATTTCCGCCCATCGCGGCTTCAGGGCAAACGTGTCCTATGGAAGCGCCCCTGCTTGCTCCGCTGAACCTTCCGTCTGTGATGAGAGCTACAGTCTTGTCGAGCTTCATGCCTGCGAGAGCGCTCGTAGGATTGAGCATCTCTCTCATTCCCGGGCCGCCCTTAGGACCTTCGTATCTGATGACAACGACATCTCCATCCTTGATCTTTCCGGCGTAGATATCTGCGATCGCGTCTTCCTCGCTGTCGTAGACTCTTGCTGGTCCTGTGTGAGTCAGCATCTCAGGCGCAACGGCGCTCTTCTTTACTACGCAGCCGTCCTGCGCGATATTTCCCCACATGATCTGGAGTCCGCCGGTTGCCATATAAGGATCATCGATAGATCTGATCTCATCTGTTTTTCTTGTAACGCCTTTGATGTTCTCTCCGACAGTCTTTCCTGTTACTGTCATCTGATCTGTATCTATGATGCCCTTTTTATTGAGTTCCGCAAGGACTGCCTGTACGCCGCCTGCTCTGTCAAGGTCGTGCATATGTGTAGGACCTGCAGGTGCTAGGTGGCAGAGGTTCGGAGTTATCTTGCTGACTTCGTTGAATGTATCGAGCGAGATATCAACGCCTGCTTCGTTAGCGATAGCAAGGAGATGGAGAACTGTGTTCGTCGAGCAGCCGAGCGCCATATCGCATGCCAGAGCGTTTCTGAGCGACTTCTCATTTATTATCCGGCGTGCTGTGATGTTCTTGTTGTACATGTCCATAACGGCCATTCCGGCATGCTTCGCGAGCATGATCCTCTTGCTTGAAACAGCAGGGATAGTTCCGTTCCCCGGGAGTGCGATCCCGACTGCCTCGCAGAGACAGTTCATGCTGTTCGCCGTGTACATGCCTGAGCATGATCCGCAGCCCGGACATACGTTCTGTTCGAATTCGAGCAGCTGGTCGTCATTTATGATATCGGCCTTGCGCGCGCCGACAGCTTCAAAGATCTTTGACAGCGAAACTTCTTCGCCGTTTACGATACCGCTCATCATAGGTCCGCCTGAGCAGACTACTGCAGGGATGTCTATCCTGCATGCTCCCATGACCATGCCAGGCACGATCTTATCGCAGTTAGGTATCAGAACGAGAGCATCGAACTGATGAGCGTTCGCGAGTGTCTCAACACTGTCTGCTATGAGTTCGCGGCTCGGGAGTGAATATTTCATTCCCGTCCTTCCCATTGCTATGCCGTCGCATACGCCGATCGCAGGAACGATGACTCCTGTACCGCCGGCTTCAGCTACTCCCGTCTTTACAGCCTGCGCGATCTTGTCGAGGTTGATGTGTCCCGGTATGATCTCGCTATATGCTGAAACGATACCTATGATAGGTTTCTCAAGTTCTTCCTTTGTGTACCCCATTGCGTAGAAAAGGCTTCTCATAGGGGCTTTTTCAACGCCTTTCGTGACGTTGTCACTTCTCTTACCCATAAAAATTTCCTTTCATGTCTCAAAACGAAATCAAGGCGATACCGGAAAACCGGCACCGCCTGATATTGCCTTATCACGGCTGACAGCTGATCCCGAACAGTATTAGTCGTTGAGCCAGCTCATCATGCTGCGGAGTTCGGCTCCGACTTTGTTTACAGGATGCTCAGCCTGCTGTCTTCTCATAGCGAGGAAGTGTGTCTTTCTGCCTGCGGAGAATTCCTGCTCGAAGTTTGTAGCGAATGTTCCGTCCTGGATGTCCTTCAGGATAGACTTCATTCCCTCTCTGCTCTCCTTTGTGATTACCTTTGGTCCGGAGATGTAGTCACCGTATTCAGCAGTATTTGAGATGTTCTCTCTCATCTTGCCGAAGCCCTGTTTGTGGATGAGCTCGATGATCATCATCATTTCGTGGATACACTCGAAGTATGCCATCTCAGGAGCATAGCCCGCATCTACCAGAGTCTCCCATCCTGCTTTCATCAGTTCGCAAACGCCGCCGCAGAGGACTGCCTGCTCGCCGAAGAGGTCTGTTTCTGTCTCTTCCTTGAATGTTGTCTCGAGGATACCGGCTCTTGCTGCGCCAAGTGCAGCTCCGTAAGCAAGTGCCATGTCCTTTGCATGTCCTGTGGCATCCTGCTGAACAGCTACGAGGCAAGGAACTCCTCCGCCCTGTGTGTACATCTCTCTTACGATATCTCCAGGGCCCTTAGGAGCCATCATCGTAACGTCGATGTCTTCAGCCGGCTGGATCAGCTGATAGTGGATGTTGAATCCGTGAGCGAACATGAGCATGTTTCCTGACTTCAGATGCTTCTCGATATGATCTTTGTAAATATCAGCCTGGAGTTCATCAGGAGCGAGGATCATTACGATATCTCCTGCTTCTGCAGCGTCATCTACGGACATGACCTCAAGTCCGGCGTCCTTAGCCTTCTGAACGCTCTTGGAACCTTCTCTGAGTCCAACGACTACATGGCATCCGCTGTCATGCAGGTTGAGTGCATGAGCATGTCCCTGTGCGCCGTATCCGATGATAGCGATAGTTTTTCCATCCAGCAGACTCATATCGCAATCCTGAGCATAATACTTCTTGATCATTTTCTTTTCTCCTTTTGTAAAATCATTAAACTAATTACTTTATATACTAAGATTTAATGGTGAACATTTTTGAAACCGGCTGTGAAGTTTCTGAAAAATGCCGGCTGGTCTTAACGGCCTTCCGCATTATTTCGGCGTGCTTTCAATGCCGGTGATCCCTGTCCTGCAGACTTCGACTACATCGTATTCATGCATGACATCCAGGAATCCGTCTATTTTTTCAGGCGTACCTGTTACCTCGATTATAAGGCTGCCTTTTGAAAGGTCAACGATCTTTGATCTGTAAATATCTACTATCTCTTTGATCGATGTGAGCTCTCCCTTGTCATAGTTGACTTTCATGAGGAGCAGCTCCCTGTAGAGGCTGTTTGCCGTATCGAGGATATATACGTCCTTTACGACTTCGAGTTTTCTTGTCTGAGTGATGATCTGCTGGATTATCTGATCTGTCCCGTAGAAGACGATCGTGATCCTTGAGGTCTTCGTATCGTTTGTCGGCGAAACTGTGAGTGATTCAATGTTGAATCCGCGTCTGCCGAACATGTTTACTACTCTTGTAAGTACGTTTGCTTCGTTCTGTACGAGAACGCTCACTATCGTTTTCTTAAGTGGTTTTATCATCGTAAGCGCCCCCCCTTAATCTGTAATTATTTCATCAACAGTCTTGCCGCCAGGGATCATAGGGAGAACTCGCTCTTCCCTGCTGATCCTGCAGTCGATCCAGACAGGACCCGTCGCATTCAGTGCCTTGGAAAAAGCATCCTTGAACTCTTCAAGCGTGTCCGCTCTGTATCCCGTGCCGCCGAACGCCTCGATCATCTTGACGTAATCTGTCTTTCTCTCAGGTACGGTGTTGGAATAACGCTTTCCGTAGAAAATGGTCTGCCACTGGTAAACCATTCCGAGGACCTGATTGTTCATGATGACGGTGATGATCGGCAGATCGTTGCTGACTGCCGTGCATGCTTCATTCATGTTCATGTGGAGCGAACCGTCGCTCGTGATGTGAACGACTGTGCTGTCAGGATGACTTATCTGCGTCCCGATAGCTGCTCCATAGCCGAAGCCCATCGTTCCGAGACCGCCGCTCGTTATGAACTTGTGATTGTTTTTATGCTTCAGATACTGGGCTGCCCACATCTGATGCTGTCCTACGTCTGTAACGAAGAAAGCGTCATCGTCTACCATGTCGCTGATCGCTTCCATGACATCCTTAGGATGCATCATATCAGGATCGGCTCTGACGATCTGCTGCTTTGCCTTCCACGCGAGTGTCCTCTCCCGCCATTCGTCGTGCTTCGTCTCCTGGATATAAGGCATCATCCTTTCCATGAAATTCTTTATATCCCCGATGCAGCTTTCGTCTACCATGACGTTCTTGTCGATCTCACTTTCATCGATATCGACCTGAACGATAGTAGCCTGTCTCGCCCATCTCTTCGTATCCTGAGCTACTCTGTCGCTGAATCTCGAACCGAGTGCTATGACGAGGTCTGCCTGATTTATCGCTCTGTTTGCAGCTACTGAGCCGTGCATCCCGACGAGTCCGAGGTTGTGGTCATCGTCGTAGCGGAGAAGGCCTGTAGCCATCAGTGTATGTACGGAAGGAATGTCAGCCTTTTTTACGAAATCCCTTATGACATGGCATGCCTTTGAAGCGAGAGCTCCTCCGCCTATGTAAGCGACCGGCTTCTTTGAATTATTGATAAGCTCGGCGATCTTCTTTACATCTTCTTCCTTGATGATAGGAAGAGGTTTGAGCGGAAGCGGCATTTTGTGAGTGAATTCCGTCTTGGCTGAAGTCACATCTTTTGTGATGTCGACTAGGACAGGTCCCTTTCTCCCGCTGTTCGCGATCCTGAACGCGTTTCTGAGCGCCGGTTCAAGGTCTTCGATCCGCTTTACAAAATAATTGTGTTTTGTTATTGGCATCGTGACGCCTGTGATGTCGATCTCCTGGAACGCGTCTCTGCCGATAAGCGAATCCGGAACGTTTGCCGTGATCGCTACGACCGGTATGCTGTCCATAAACGCTGTCGCAATGCCCGTAACGAGGTTCGTAGCTCCCGGTCCGCTTGTCGAGAAGACGACGCCGGTCTTGCCTGTAGATCTGGCATAACCGTCGGCGGCATGAGCTGCGCCCTGCTCGTGTGCTGTGAGGATGTGCTTTATCTTGTCGCTGTTCTTGTACAGTTCGTCGTAGATATTAAGAGCGGTCCCCCCAGGATAGCCGAACACGGTGTCAACGCCATGATCACGCAGTACTTCGATAACGATCTGTGATCCTGTCAACTCCATCCTTCGTTTCCTCCTTTAATAAATAGATGTCTCGCGACATCTTTAATATTTATTATATTCGCTGACAGAACCATGTCAATAATTATTTGTTGTTTAGAACAATATTTATATATTTTATTTGTGATTGGTTCATATTAAATACATTTTACCACTTGACATTATTCTTTTTACACAAAATTGATTTTACAAAAAAAGCGGCCTTAAAGTGCCGCTTCGTGCATGACCCTGTGGAACGCGAGTCTCTCTGTGCCGTCAGGCTGCAGGATCACCGCGCACCTCGTGAAACCGTTTTTTTCAAGGATATGCTGCATTATTTTGTTGTCGTCGTGTGTAATGACTCTGAGGTTGTTGATGCGTCTTTCGCAGAACCTTATGCAGTCGTTTACCATGCCGTGATAAAGCCCGTCGCTCCCGATCCTTCTGATCGTGCCGTAGGGCGCGTCATCGAGCCAGTTTCCTTCTTTTACGACGTTGTACGACGGGTCGTCGCCTATTACCAGCGAAAAGACGAAATGCGGCCTGTCTTCGTCATCTACTTCGACGAAGCAGTCGCCTCTTTCAATATCCTGCTCAACGAGCGTTTCCGGCATGATCCCCGTGCTCCACTGTATGAGGTTGCCGTTCTTTCTCATATATGCGCGCGCCGTCCTGTAGATGAGGATAATGTCATCTCTGTCTTTCTCTTCTGCCTGTCTTATTTTCATCCAAGTCTGTTCCTTTATGTAAAAAATGTGACAGAGATATTTTATGCGTGCGCACATGGATTTTCAATAGAAAAATTATGGCCGGAAAAGGATTTTTACATGGCACCTTCCTCCGCTTGACTTCGCGACTCTGTCGTTCGTCCAGCGGGGATAGGTGCGCAAATTATGTCTTAGTTAACTTAACGCAGAAGAGCGGCTGCTACCGCAGCCGCTCTGAAACATTTCTCCCGGAATACACGATAGAGCGCCTTGATGGACTTGATGCGACTCTGCCTGCGCTTGCGCGCAGTCAATCGTCGGCGCTCTTAGTTTGCAGTCGCTTTCTGCCATTCGAGCTTCGCCTGCGGCTTGCTCTCATGGGAAAGCGTTGCCGTAGATTCCAACCTCGCTGCTTTATAATAAAACTTCGCAGCTTCGGGGAATCCTGGCAAGTGACCTGCCTGCAACTCACTTCGTTCGTTGGGCTAGGTCATCTTCCATGGGACCTTCCTCCGCTTGACTTCACGACTCTGTCGTTCGTCCAGCGGGGATAGGTGCGCAAATTATGTCCTGGACAGACTTAACACAAAAGAGCGGCCGTTACCACGGCCGCTCTAGAACATTTCTCCCGGAATACCCGATAGAGCGCTTTGATGGACTTGGTGCGACTCTGCCTGCGCTTGCGCGCAGTCAATCGTCGGCGCTCTTAGTGTAGATGATGTCATAGTTAACTTAACGCAGAAGAGCGGCTGCTTTCGCAGCCGCTCTTCTGGACATCATGCTATGGAGATAAGGGGGATCGAACCCCTGACCTTCTGATTGCGAACCAGACGCTCTCCCAGCTGAGCTATACCCCCGCACGCGAGTTCTATTATAACTCGCGTTAAGTAATTTTACAAACATTTTATACGTTTGCTTTCTGCGCTTTTCTGGATTTTTTTATTGCTGCCTGTGCTGCCGCGAGTCTTGCGACCGGCACTCTGTAAGGCGAGCATGAGACGTAGTTGAGTCCGACTTCGTTGCAGAACTCGATGCTCTTAGGATCTCCGGCGTGCTCGCCGCACATTCCAAGCGTCAGGTTAGGTCTTGTCTTGCGGCCTTCCTTAGCTGCGTGCTGTACGAGTTTGCCTACTCCGTCAACATCTATTGTCTTGAACGGATCGTGCTCGAGTATGCCTTTATCGATATACTCGGTTATGAGTTCAGCTGTATCGTCTCTTGAGAAACCGAATGTCATCTGAGTCAGGTCATTTGTACCGAACGAGAAGAACTCTGCTTCTCCGGCTATTTCATCAGCTGTGAGGGCCGCTCTCGGCGTCTCTATCATCGTGCCGACTCTGTAGTCTATCTTCTGACCCATGGCGGCCATGACGGAAGCTGCTGATTTATCAATAGTTTCCTTTACATCCTTGAGCTCCTTCGCCTCTCCTACGAGCGGTACCATGATCTCAGGGACGATCTCTATACCGAGCTCGTCCATCACTTCGATAGCGGCTGAGATTATTGCTTCAGTCTGCATCTCAGCGATTTCAGGATAAAGTACAGCCAGCCTGCATCCGCGCCTTCCGAGCATAGGGTTGAGCTCCTTGAGGCTCTCGCACCTGTCAACGACGTCTTCATAAGACATGTTCATGTCAGAAGCAAGCAGCCTTCTCTCTTCCTCTGTCTTAGGGAGGAATTCATGGAGAGGAGGATCGAGGAGTCTTATAGTAACAGGTCTTTCCTTGAGGACCCTGTACATCTCCTTGAAGTCGTTCCTCTGGTAAGGGAGCAGCTTAGCAAGAGCTTTTCTCCTGCCCTCCTTTGAGTCTGCGAGGATCATTTCTCTGAATACAGGGATCCTGCAGTCCTGGAAGAACATATGCTCTGTCCTGCAGAGTCCGACGCCTTCAGCGCCGAATTCATCGGCCTGCTTTACGTCTCTCGGCGTATCTCCGTTTACTCTTACCTTGAGCGTGCGGAAATCATCAGACCAGCTCATGATCTTCCCGAAGCTTCCTGAAAGATCAGGCGGAACGAGCTTTATAGCTCCCCTGTAGATCTTTCCTGTCGTTCCGTTTACGGAAATGACATCTCCTTCGTTATATACCTTGCTTCCCACTGTGAAGCAGTGTTCGTCCATATCTATCGTGATATCGCCGCATCCTGAAACACAGCATTTTCCCATGCCTCTCGCAACGACAGCAGCGTGCGACGTAACGCCTCCGCGGACTGTCACGAGGCCTTCGGCGCTTACCATACCTGAAAGGTCTTCAGGAGAAGTCTCCTGCCTTACAAGTATGACTTTTTCGCCGTTGTTCTTCATCTGAACGGCTTTCGCGACGTCGAGGCATATCTTTCCGGAAGCAGCTCCAGGTGAAGCAGCAAGGCCTGACGTTATGACTTCAGCTTTTTCCTCGGCATCATGGTCAAAGCCCTCGTGAAGCAGCTGCTCTACGTTTTCAGGCGATATCCTGAGAACTGCAGTCTCCTTGTCTATGAGGCCTTCGTCTACCATGTCCACAGCGACATTTATAGCCGCCTGAGCAGTCCTTTTCGCTGTCCTTGTCTGGAGCATGTAGAGTTTGCCTTCCTCTACAGTGAACTCCATATCCTGCATGTCCTTGTAATGCTGCTCAAGGACTTCGCAGATGTGTACGAAGCTCTTGTATGCGTCAGGCAGGAGTTCTGCCATCCTGTCTATAGGCTCAGGTGTCCTGACGCCTGCTACGACGTCCTCTCCCTGAGCGTTCACGAGAAATTCCCCGTAGACTTTTTTCTCACCGTTAACAGGGCTCCTTGTGAAAGCGACTCCTGTTCCCGATGTATTTCCCTTGTTCCCGAAGACCATGGACTGGACGTTTACTGCCGTTCCGAGGTCATCAGGGATGTCGTTGAGCTTTCTGTAAAGCTTTGCCCTGTCATTTGACCATGACCTGAATACGGCGTTTATGGCCTCCATCATCTGCTCTGACGGATCCTGAGGGAATTCAGCCCCTGTCTTGTCGAGTATGATCTTCTTGTATCCTGTGATGATCTCCTTTAAGTCTTCCGTCTTAAGGTCGACGTCTTCCTTAGCGCCTGTCTTTTCCTTTTCGCCGTCAAAGACTTCGTCGAAGAACTTCATAGGTATCTCCTGAACGACGTTCCCGAACATCTGGATGAAACGCCTGTAGCTGTCGTACGCGAACCTGTCGTTTTCAGTGAGTCTCGCGAGCGCTTCTACAGTCTGGTCGTTGAGTCCGAGGTTCAGGATCGTGTCCATCATGCCCGGCATCGATATCGGTGCGCCCGAACGCACCGAAACGAGGAGAGGATCAGCGGGATCGCCGAATTTTTTGCCCATGACATTCTCGAGTTCCCCGAGCTTCTCGCGGATCTCGCTCGTTATCTGGTCGTTCAGCTTTCCGCCGTCTTCATAGTATTTCGCGCATGCTTCAGTTGTTACGGTAAAACCAAAAGGCACAGGGAGACCGATCTTGGTCATCTCAGCGAGGTTAGCGCCCTTGCCGCCGAGCAGGTCCCTCATGTCCTTTGATCCTTCATTAAATGAATAAACGTATTTTTCTGTCATATAACAGCTCCTGTAAGATCATCAGAATGTGATCTTCTCTTCGATATAAGATTTTACATCTTTTGCAGGGATCCTGATCTGCTCCATGGTATCTCTGTTTCTGATCGTTACGCAGCCATCCTCAGGTGACTGGAAGTCATAGCAGATGCAGAACGGTGTCCCTATCTCGTCTTCTCTTCTGTATCTCTTTCCGATAGAACCTGTTACGTCAAAGTCAACGTTGAAGCTCTTTAAGAGTTCCTTGTAGAGCGGCTTAGCCTGGTCTGCGAGTTTCTTAGCGAGCGGGAGCACTGCTGCCTTGAACGGTGCGAGTGCAGGGTGCAGATGGAGCACGACTCTCGTGTCTTCCTTGCCCTTCGCATCTGTAACAGTTTCTTCGTCGTAAGCGTCAATGAGGAAAGCGAGAGCTACACGGTCAGCACCGAGCGATGGCTCGATAACGTAAGGAACAAATGTCTTCCTGTCTTCTCCCTCGCCTTCGCTGTATGTCATGTCCTGACCGGAGTATTTCTGATGCTGTGAAAGGTCGTAGTCTGTTCTGTCGGCAATTCCCCAGAGCTCGCCCCATCCGAACGGATACAGGTATTCGACGTCTGTTGTGCCTACACTGTAGAACGAAAGCTCTTCCTTCGAATGATCTCTCATCCTTATGTGCTCGTCCTTCATTCCGAGCGAAACGAGCCAGTCGTGGCAGAACTGCTTCCAGTACTTGAACCATTCGAGGTCCGTACCAGGTTCACAGAAGAACTCGAGCTCCATCTGCTCGAACTCTCTCGTCCTGAATGTGAACTGGCCAGGTGTGATCTCGTTCCTGAACGATTTACCTATCTGGCCGATACCAAACGGGAGTTTTCTCCTGGTAGTGCGGGCAACGTTCTTGAAGTTTACAAAAATACCCTGAGCAGTCTCAGGTCTCAGATAAAGCTGAGATGTAGTGTCCTCGGTTACACCCTGGAATGTCTTGAACATGAGGTTGAACTGCCTTATCGATGTGAAGTCGCTCGCTCCGCAGTCTGGGCATTTGATTTCATGTTCCTTGATATAATCTTCCATCTCCTTGTTGGACCATCCGTCGCAGACGATAGGCTCCATGCCCTGTTCCTGGACGTAGTCCTCGATGAGCTTGTCAGCACGGAAACGGGAATTACATTTCTTGCAGTCGATGAGAGGATCAGAGAATCCTCCGACGTGTCCGGATGCGACCCATGTCTCAGGGTTCATGAGTATGGCAGCGTCGAGTCCGACGTTTGTCTCAGACTCCTGTACGAATTTCTGCCACCATGCTTTCTTGACGTTATTCTTGAACTCAACTCCGAGCGGACCGTAATCCCATGTGTTCGCAAGACCTCCGTAGATCTCGGAACCAGGGAAAATGAATCCTCTGTTCTTTGCCAGAGCCGCTATCTTATCCAATGTAACTTCTTCGCTCATTACAAACCAGCTTTCTTAAATATTCAGCATAAAACTATGCATGTCTGCCATTAACTTATATAAAAAGACTATTTATCGTCGTCTTTTTCTTCGTCTTTGCCTGCGTTTTCGATGTCGAGGTCTTCCTCTTCTATATCGATCTCGTCTTCGACTTCATCCTCACCGTCTTCGTTTTCACTTACGACTCTGGCGTCATCCTCCGAAGCTTTCTCAGGCTCGTCCTTTTTGCCGAGCTTTCCTGCTGCGTCCATAGCCGTGTTCTTTGCGTCCTTGGCCATGTTTGCAGCCTTTTCTACTGCGGATGCTCCCATGTCCCTGATGGAATCAACTGTCTCAGGCATCTTCTCCTTCATGTCGTTGTAGAGATCCTCGCCCTTTGTCTTTACGCCGTCGTAGAGGTTCCCGGCCTTGTCTGTGATATCGATAGATGAACCGTCGTCCTTTATGACTTCGATCCTGCAGTTGAATCCGAATGCCGCGGCAACTCCCATCACTACGCCCCAAGGCGCAACGAGTGCTCCGATGATCCCGGCGTTTACAGGCAGGTCGAGTACTTTGTTGTCCTTCTTCGTAACGACGATCCTCGAAACGTTTCCTTTTCTTACGAGATCCTTGATGCTGTCAGCGATCGCCTCGCCTTTCGCCTCTATCTTTCCGGATGAAGCATTCTCTTCAGTGATCTCCTCTATGTCGATTATAGCGTCGACAACATTGCCGTCAGCGCGCTCCAGCGCGTCCTTGGCTTCTTTGTAAGTGACACCTGTCCTGTCCTTTACCAGTTCTATTTTTTCAAGCGTAATTTCCATAACTGTGCCCCCTTGATAAAAAGCCCGCCGCTCCTAAGATCCGAGATGCTGCAGCGACTCGCTCTTCAGTCCCTCTATTCCGAAATGATATGCGAAATATTCCTTGAGGATCATGTCAAGCGATGCTGCGGATCCCTCACTCAGAGCGATTTTTTCAAAGGCTTTGAATGGCGAATCAAGAAAAAATTTTATCACTTTAACTATATCAAATTCCGGTTTATAAATCAATCTGCGGCCTTTTCCCTTAAGAACTCCGGCGCAGTCTTCGCACAGCATACCGCCGTCCTCTACGCTGAAAAACTTAAGGTCATCTTTCCTCCCGCAGCTCACGCATTCGTCGAGATCGGGAAAAACGCCGAGAAGATAAAGGAGCTTGATCTCATACGCTTCCGTGAGCGTCCTTATTTTTTCCTTCCTGACAGATGCCATGCCGAGGTATTCGAGCAGCATGTCGAATATCTCCGGCTGAGGCAGCCCCTCAGGCAGGATCTTGTCGGTCAGCTCCATAACGTACGAAGCATCGACGAACCTGTCAAACTGCTCGCCGATGCCGAAAAAACTCCTGAGCGCTTCGGCGCTCTCT
>JBJETC010000085.1:0-3355 GCA_051883115.1 Anaerovoracaceae bacterium | reverse complement strand
GACCGCTTCAGCAATGGCCTCAGCCTCCTCGTCCTCACGCTCGTTGAACTCTTCATTGAACTGCTCCAGAGTCATGAGCTTACCGGAGCTCTCCGCCGCATCCAGCACCTTTTCGAGCTTCCTGTTCATGCTCCCGATCTTAACACCCGCGTTGATAACAGCCGTGCATTTTTCCACACACTCAAGAGCATGCTCGATACACTCGTCAGAAATCTCCTCAAAAGGCTCAGCAGTTATCACGTCATCAGCGAGCAGGCGCGCAAGCTGGTAATCTATATCGTTCGTGTAAAGCACGCCGGCCGTGAACGGCCTTCCCTCGCGCTGCAGCTTCCTGTAGACAGGGATGCCCGTGCCGCCGCTCGAGATGACCATGGTCTCCATTTTCCCCTCCGGCTTAGGCAGCTCGATGCTTCCGAAAAGCGTGTCGAAATAGCCGTTATCTATGCCGTAGAGGTCTCTTATCATGTCTTCGCTGAAGACCTCCTCAGGACGGCCGTATCTGAAGATCCTGTCGCCCTTCACGCACATGATCTTGTCTGTGATCTTTTCCGCGAGATCTATCTCATGGAGCGACATGATGACGGTGATGCCCTGTGATTTCGCCATGTTCCTCAGGATCGACAGCAGGTCGAGCTTATGCTTCACGTCCAGGAAAGACGTCGGCTCGTCAAGCACGATGATGTCAGGCTCCTGGCATATCGCCCTCGCGAGCAGCACCCTCTGCTTCTGCCCGTCACTTATCGCGTTAAAGTCACGCCCGCCGATCTCCTCGGCGTGGACCGCCTTTATCGCCTCGTCGACTTTTTCCTCATCATGCCTCGTCAGTATGCCGAGCCTTCCCGTATAAGGATATCTTCCCGTGGCGATGACATCGTGGCACGTCATCAGCTCCGGCTTCAGCCTCTCAGTCAGGACGACAGCCATCTGCGATGAAAGTTCCTTGTACGACATCTGGTGCAGGTCTTTGTCATTGAAAATGACGTTCCCGCCGATGACGGCCAGCTGCCTCGTTATGCTCTTGAGGATCGTCGATTTCCCCGCGCCGTTCGGCCCGATGAGCGTCACGATCTCCCCTTTGTTGATATCGATGTCTATGTTTTTTATGATCGGCTTCCCGTTATATCCGACGTCGAGGCCTTTCATCTGGAAATAATAATCCGACATGGTCTACCTCCTCGTACGCTTGCTTATCATCATGAATATCACGACAGGAGCGCCGAAAATCGATGTGATCGTGCTGATGCTGAGTTCCATAGGGGAAAAAGCCATCCTCGCGATAAGGTCGCATGCCATGCAGAAAACAGATCCCCCGAGGAATGTCGCCGGTATCACTATGAGCGGCTTGCTCGTGTTGAGCGCCTGTTTCACAAGGAACGGCACCGCTATGCCGACAAATGAAATAGGTCCGGCAAAAGCCGTTACCGTTGCCGAAAGTATACTGGAAAGTATGATCAGCGCGACCCTGAAAAACTTCACGTTTACGCCCATGCTCTGCGCATACGCCTCTCCGAGCTGGAAGGCGCCTATAGGCTTTGACATGACGATAACGAGGGCCAGCGTGATGCCAACGACGATAAATGTGATCTTCACCTGCGGCCAGTCCATTCCGGAAAAACTTCCCTGCGACCAGTGCTGCAGGTTCGCGACGTCAGAGTCCTTGGCGAAGTTCACGACAAAATCTGTCACAGCTGAGCAGATATAGCCGATCATGATGCCCGCTACGAGCAGGGCCGCCATCTGGTGCACCTTCTTCGACACGGCGAGTATGAAGGCCGTAGAAATCAGCGAACCCACGAACGCCGCTATGATCAGCGTGAACGACGTCACAGTCTTCATCTGATCTATGAAGACGATCATCGTCACCGCAACGACCATTTTCGCGCCCGATGAAATACCAAGCACAAACGGGCCCGCTATCGGGTTCTCGAAGAAAGTCTGGAGCAGGAACCCGGAAACGGACAGCGCCCCTCCGAGCATTGCCGCCATGAAGATCCTCGGCAGCCTGATGCGCCAGATTATGTCAACATATTGTTCATTTCCCTGCTTTGTAAGTATGATCCTGAAAATGTCCCTGACCGGGATGTGAACGTCGCCAGTGTTGACGTTTAGAATGATGATAAAAAGAAATGCTATGATGCAGGCGGCGAATACGGCTGTGTACCTGCTTCTCCGCCTGAAATTCTCGTAGTGAAAGTCATGTACCGTGAGTCCGGTATCGTTTGTTTTCCCCATATGCCCACCTTAAAATCGCGATGCGCGCTTTTTCAGCGCACAAAAATATCCGCAGTGATCGTTTGTTCTCTATCTAGATTTTACTATATGCGGGAAATTGTTTCAACCGGGCTCGGATGTGTTATGCCGCCTGTTTTCTGCCGCAGGCGATGTAGAACGGCACAGATACGAGCTGTGTGGCTATGGAAAAAATGACCATCCACGTGAGCGACCTGTCGTACAGCAGGCCCATGATCCAGCTGCCGATGAACCAGCATACTCCGAACGACGTCTGGAAAATGCCGAATCCCTTGGAACGGCTCTCTTTCGGGACGATCTTCGTGACAGCCGCCTTGAAGATAGATTCCTGAGCGCCCATTCCGATGCCCCAGAGGATTACGCCGACGATCAGCATCGTCCTGGTGTTGTTGAGAAAAATGAATGCCGGGTAAGCGGCTGATACGACCGTTGAGATCGCAAGGACTTTTACTCCTCCCCTGTCAAAAAGCCAGCCGAAGAAAAGGGCTGACACTGCGTCGACAGCCATCGCGGCCGCGTAGATGAGCGGCAGCGTGTCGTCCGGGATGAGTCCTGTCTTTGCGGTGTGCATCGTGATGAGCGAGAAATCCATGAATCCCGCTGCGAAAACACTGATGCCGATGATGTATAAAATGAAATTCTTATTCAGCGTGAGCGGCTTGCTGTCTTCTTTCGAAGGCGCCTCAAAGTTCTCCGGCGCCGGGTATTTTCTCTTCGCGAAGAAGAGCAGGAGGATCGTTGCGAGTCCCGGGATGCCGAGGATGGCGAAGCAGAACGAGTATGTCGAGAAAAGGTCCTCGTTCTTCTTCATTGCCATAACTATGAAGAGGATGACCGGTCCGAGGAATGCGCCAAGCTGGTCGAGGAATTCCTGGATGGCAAAGCTTTTCCCTACGCCGCCCTGTGTGGAGGCGAAGGAGAGAATGGTGTCCTTAGCCGGCTTTTTTACGGCCTTGCCCGTTCTCTGGATGACGATGAGTATGCAGGCGATCACCCAGCCGCCCTTCGGCACGAGTGCGAGGGCAGGGATGGCCATGCAGTCTATGATGTAGCCGACGATGGTCATGGTCCAGTATTTTTTCGTCTTGTCGGTGATGATGCCTGT
>JBJETC010000084.1:0-3388 GCA_051883115.1 Anaerovoracaceae bacterium | reverse complement strand
TTTTGTCGTTTAATTAAACAACATCAAAAAAACCGTAACATCGATAAAAAACGGTTCATATTCAGCTGTAAACAAATAAATCTACATCTTTTTCTCTTTTATGATCCCGCTGCTGAGGAAAATGTCGAAAAGTATATGGGCCTGCTTCTTGTATTCCTTCCACTCCTCGTCTGTTCTGGCTCCCGACATCTGCGTGCATCCGAAAAGCCCGAAGACGAGGAAGTCCATGATCCTTTCCACAGGAACAGTCATTACGACTGCATTCTTGTACCTCTTGAGGATCTTTTCCGTTATTTCCTTCATGAAGTGATAGTAAGGGTAGAGGAGGACAGCGTTGTTCAGGATGCTCACGTTGTTTATTATGTCATTTATATCGCGATACGCGTCGAGGAAGCATGTCAGGAGATCGTCCATGCTCTCAACGAACCCCGGATCCTCTTTTCCCTTCTGTATCTCGGCGAACTGGTCCATCACCATGTCTGCGAGATCACTGAACAGGTCATCGAGCAGATCGTATTTATCGCCGTAGTACCTGTAAAACGTTATGCGGCTCGTCATAGCCTCATTGCAGATCTCCGTGACGGTGATCCTGTCGAACTCCTTTTCGGCAAGGAGCCTCCTCATGGCGTCCTTTATATCTTTTTTAGTCTTAACTACTCTGAGATCTTCTTTTTCAGTCATACTCCCACCGCTTTCCGGCAGCGCATGCCGCCGACCGTAAGTTATAAAAATGGCCGCCATCTAAGGCAGCCTCTAATACGCATGATCCTGAGATCACTTTTACTCGAAAATCTTTTTGCCCTTGTACTGAGCAGCTGTGCCGAGTTCTTCCTCTATCCTGAGGAGCTGGTTGTACTTCGCTACCCTCTCGCTTCTCGCCGGTGCACCTGTCTTGATCTGACCTGTGTTCATAGCTACTGCGAGGTCTGCTATCGTCGTATCTTCTGTCTCACCTGACCTGTGTGATACTACTGCTGTGTATCCGGCCTCGTGAGCCATCCTGATGGCGTCGATAGTCTCTGATACAGAACCGATCTGGTTGAGCTTGATCAGGATGGAGTTAGCGCATCCGAGCTCGATACCCTTTGACAGACGCTTCGTGTTAGTAACGAAGAGATCGTCGCCTACGAGCTGGAGTTTTCCGCCAAGAGCGTCAGTCATGTTCTTCCAGCCTTCCCAGTCTTCCTCGTCAAGTCCGTCTTCGAGCGAAGCAATAGGATACTTGTCAGCAAGTGATTCCCAGTGCTTTATGAGCTCATCGGAAGTGAATGTCTTTCCTGACTTAGGCTGTCTGTACTCGCCCTTCTTATCTCCCTTCCACTCGCTTGAAGCTGCGTCTATAGCGAGGACGAAGTCGTCGCCCGGCTCGAATCCGGCTTTCTGTACAGCCTCAAGTATGCACTCTATCGTCTCCTCATCGCTTGAAAGGTTAGGAGCGTATCCTCCCTCGTCGCCTACAGATGTAGAAAGTCCTTTTGACTTGAGGAGTTTCGCGAGTGTATGGTAAACGTCAGCGCACCATGAAAGTCCCTCGCTGAATGATTTCGCTCCTACAGGCATGATCATGAACTCCTGCGTGTCTACCGTGTTTGCCGCATGAGCTCCGCCGTTGAGTATGTTCATCATAGGTACAGGAAGCGTGTTGCCGTTGATCCCGCCGATGAATCTGTAAAGTGGCACATCAAGAGCCTGGGCTGCCGCCTTTGCTGTGGCTATAGATACAGCGAGGATGGCGTTAGCTCCGAAGTGCGATTTGTTCTCTGTTCCGTCAGCTTCGATCATAGCGCTGTCGACAGCTCTGATGTCCGAAGCGTCCATGCCCTCGAGGACCTCTGCGATGTCTGTGTTCACATGCTCCACCGCGTCGAGAACGCCCTTTCCGCCATAACGTGAACTGTCTCCGTCTCTGAGTTCATGAGCCTCAAATTCTCCCGTAGACGCGCCGCTCGGGGATGCTCCTCTTCCTGTGCAGCCCTCGACTGTAACTTCCGCTTCTACCGTTGGGTTTCCCCTTGAATCGAGTATCTCTCTCCCTATCACTTCTTCGATCTCAAGATAATCCATACTAACCTCCTAATTATGACTGTGGCTTCTCTTCGGATCCCACGATGCTTCTGTTTATCAGGTCTATCACGGCATCCACATCCATGCAGTGCACCCTGCACGACTCGCCCAGCGTCTCTTCATCGGCGCAGATGCAGTCCATGCAGAGCATGCCGTATTTCTGGAATATTTCATATACTTCAGGATATCTGTCAAGCACTTCGCTCGTCAGCATATCTGCTGTTACCGGTCCTGAAGTCATACAGGCAGGGCTGTCACCGGCAGCTTTTTTCTGAACGTCCTTCGTATCCATAACATGCTCTCCTTTGTAAAAATATATGAAGCGCAAAGGCCTGAAACAACTCATGGCAATCTTTACTACATAATAAATATAAATCGAAAGCACTAAAAGTGCAATAGACAAAGGCCGTGCCGCGGCCCTCTCCCCTCTGCCCGGCCGGTCCCGTGTATCTGAAAAAATCCACGGATTTTACGCCGCATTAACGTGCATCTAACACACGAAGGCTTGTTAAAAAGCGTCCGCTGTGATAAAAAATGAATTAGGATTATCGTGCCGTGATGTACGCTTTTAATGGCATATATCCCGGCATGGTCTGATGTTAAATTATTTCAGTGTTTGTGATGGGAGATCAAAATGAAAAAAGGGATCAAATCATTTATGGTCCTCGCGCTTGCTGTCATCATGGTATTCTGCATGACAGCGTGCTCAGATGAGGACGACGTCAAGTCTGCGGCAAAGACGTTCCTTGACAAATGCGAGGCCGGCGATTTCGAGGCCGCATCGAAGCTCTGCTCGAGCTCAGCTGCTTCATCGCTTGGTATCAGCAATGCAAAAACCTCGATGCAGTCGAGATTCGCGTCCACGTTCCGCGTGGCTTCGGGAAGCAATATTACAGACTACAGTCAGGCAACTCAGGACGCTTACAACGACTTCATCGACTACACGCTCAAGAAGCTGGTCGAATCATATGAGCTGAACGACGACTATGATGACAAGGAGAAGACGATCACAGCGAAGGTGAAGGTCCTCGATACGTCCAGCGCTACGATAACGCAGTATCAGACAGAGGTAACGAACCTCGTGACGAATTATTACAAGAAGCATATGTCTTCTCTCACGAAGGTCTATCAGAACGGCGGCACGACGGCTGTTCAGAAAAAAGTGATGAACGCGCTCGGACCAAAGATGTTCGAGCTCGCGAAGACAGACTTCATCGACAAGTTCTCGACAAAGGAACAGACGTGGAAGCTGACGTTCGAGAAGAACGACAGCGGAAAATGGGTCGTTAAGAGCGCGTCTGCAAGCTAGATGCACCTGACTTAT
>JBJETC010000083.1:0-3394 GCA_051883115.1 Anaerovoracaceae bacterium | reverse complement strand
AACATCGTTGAGAACGGCAAGCTCGTCGACAAGGTCCACATGGCGCTCCCTGAGACACTCACGAACGTCATCAGGTGCAGGAACCCACGCTGCATAACCTCATGCGAGCAGGGCATAGACCACGTCTTCAAGCTCGTCGATCCTGCGCACAAAGTGTACCGCTGCGCTTACTGCGACGCCGAGTACACGGGCGAGGAGTAGCCGATGCGTCTTTACCTTGCGAGACACGGTGAAACCGACTGGAACAGGCTGAACAAAGTCATGGGCCGGACTGACGTCCCTCTGAACGAAAAAGGTCTCGCCCAGGCAGATGCGCTTGCCGGCGAGATAAAGGAGAAAAACATCCCTCTTGATGTCATTTACTGTTCGCCTCTTACGCGCGCTGTTCAGACGGCGGGAAAAGCCGGCGCCGCCGCCGGATGTCCTGTCATCACGAGAAAAGAGCTGATCGAGATGGACTTCGGCATCTACGAGGGCGTGCAGCGCACCGATCCTGACTATCAGGCAGCGAAACATGAGTATTTCAAGCGCTATCCGGGCGGCGAATCGTTCCTCGACGTAGCAGCCCGCGCTTACACTTTCCTGAATGACGTCGTGAAAAACTGCGGCTTTGATAATGTCATGATCGTCTCGCACAACGGCATCGCAAGGATAATATCATCGTATTTTATCCCTATGGGGAATGATGACTTCACTGACTTTACGATGGGAAACTGCGAGATAAGGGAATTTGATCTATAACCGGAATAAGAGAATTCGATAAAGCTAAGAGAAAAAAAGATCCCGGAGCCGGGCCTTGCGGCCTGACGTCCGGGATCTTCACTATTCAGTATTTACCTGTGTTTCAGGGTATCGCTATTTTACGATTTCACCTGTAGCCTCGTCAACGATGAATACCTTGTGGCAAAGCGGGCAGATGTATCTCCACTTTGTTCCTTCAACAGGCGCGAGTCTGTGCGCCATTGCTCCGCAGTACGGGCAAGGTATATCCATTCCTCCCTGAGCCATGATTTCCTCCTTTTAACAGCGTGTGTTTTATGTCGATTGATATATCCATTTTATCACAGCCGGATTTTTTGTACAGCTGACGGCAGAACAAACACCTGTCAAATTTTCGCAGCCGCTTCAATATCTCTGATATCGCCGCTGGCGTGATCAGCTGTTCCCGCGGCCGTAAAACACCTGACCTGCAGCTCTGACCCGGCCTAGTAGCGTTTCAGCTTGTTGTGCTTTGCCTTGAAGCCTTTCGTAAACCTGTGGATATACGGCTTGTAATGGTAAGCGATCGTATTTCCCTTTACGAGGACGTTCTTCGTTTTCTTCGATGTCTGCTGAGCGCACTCGATGCCTGTCGTGTAGTGGATCTTGTTGTTCAGGATCTTGATATTCTGGCATACCGTCCCGTCGAACGGCTTGACGTTCTTGTTGCCGCTGCCCTTCTTGAAGCACGCGTCGAGCTGGATGGCGCCGTTGTTCGCGGAGCCGCGGTAGAATCCCGGCTTGCCGTTCGGCTTTATGTTGATATTGCAGTTCTTTACGACGCAGTTTTTACAGCCGGTAAACTCTATTATGTGAGCGTTGTAGCAGTTGTAGATCGTCATGTCTTCAAGCGTGATATTTCTCGAGTGGATGAAGTTGATGACATCTCCGCCGTTCCTGTATCCTTCCTTCTTCGTGGCTCCCGGCTTGTATTTCTTCGTGCCTACCCATACGCCGCCTTTTATGGTTATGTCGTGGACAGCGCTGTAGCCTCTGAGCGAGCTTTTTCCCCTTCTGTCGTCAGGCTGGCCTATCATCTGTCCGCCTGCCATCTCCTGAACGATCTCAGCGCCGGTCGCGTCGAGCGTTGTATTGCTCGGCACGCGGAACATGCCGTCGAGACGATACGTATGACCCGGCTCGAACTTGATAACGTCGGCGCCGGAGTTAACAGCCTCCGTAAAACGGTTGAAGTAGTTTTTCACTGCACTGTCGTATTTAATGATATATACCTTCTGTTCGGCATGTGCCTGTGAAGAAGGCAGCGCGGCCGGTGCCGCAAGCAGCGTTACGCAGAGTATACCTGCCGTGATCAGTGATGTGATTCTGTTTTTCTTCATGGTAAATCAATCCTCAGTACTTGTTTCGAAACGATTTGATATGTTCATTATACCATGAAGTTATAGATGCGATATAATCGATAAATTAAAATATATCATAATGAAAAAACTGTGCAGCTAATCTGACAGTCAGCCGTCATCGCGTGATATCTCGTCAGCCTCCTCCAGACTGTCATACCCGAGCGCCTTCATCTCGTTCCCGACGATTTTCTCGGCGCCGTTCATCCCGTTCTGTTTCATCATGGTGAAACGGCTGAGCAGGCGTCTCAGTGTCTCTTCGGAATACGTCATGTACTCGCCTCTGGCATATGTGTCCACTGCCGTATCATTATGCGGCTCCTGCTCACCGGGCCCCTCCGACTGACGCGCCGGTCTCGCAAGCATTATGTGAGGGTATTTTTCGCGGAATTCCTCTGTCCATTCGTCCTGTATCGCGCATATCTGATCGACGAGGTCTATTTTTTCCTCTGAAGCCTGCGGGAGCATGTCCCTGATCTGCTCATATCCTGCCGGATCAGTGACTTCCATCATGTAGGCGTATTTTTCGGCTATCAGGTTCCTGCCCTGAGCGGATGCCTCCTCCAGATCACCGAGATACGACTCGAGCACTGACTCTCCCCAGACATCCATCTGGCTCTCGCGCATTATCGTGAAGATCTCCCTCTGATCCTGGCACGACGCACGTCCGCCTTCGTTGTGAA
Source organism: Anaerovoracaceae bacterium (assembly GCA_051883115.1). Lineage (GTDB taxonomy): Bacteria > Bacillota > Clostridia > Peptostreptococcales > Anaerovoracaceae > Aminicella. The sequence continues at coordinate 594 of JBJETC010000083.1, read as the reverse complement.
CGGTGCTGAACATTTCCCATTCAGCATCAACGACTTTCCGCACAAGCTGTTCCATATCCATATAAAAACCTCCGGGTCAGCCGTAGAGCCACGGCAGCGACCTTATATCCCCGTCCTCTATGTTTTCCTGCATCCTCGGGAGGTGAGCCTGAAGAAACGGCTCGCCGCTGTCAATGAGTCCCTCGCGGTGGAGCTCTGAAGCTGCGGCCGAGCAGATGCTCTCGATAATGCCTGACTTCTCCTCGGGATCCGTGCTCTGATCCGCGAGCATGGAAAAGCTGCCCGCCAGCGATCCCAATATATCCAGGTCACGCATACCTCTCTCGAGCCATTTGTCATATGGCGCATACTTCCTGTTCATGAGATAAACGAGCTGCATGCCCGAACGCATGAAGACGGACAGTTCAATGTGAGCAGCCGTTTTTTCTCCGCGGCGGATGCAGCGCATGTAGTTATACTGTCCTGATCTGGACATCTCCGCCATCCTGGCGGCCATCTTCTTTATCCTGACATCCTCCGGGCGGCCCGTCAGGAGTTTTTCCCTTATCGCCGAGAACCCTCCGAGGTTATCACGGAAAACTTCACCGTTCGTCG
>JBJETC010000082.1:0-3438 GCA_051883115.1 Anaerovoracaceae bacterium | reverse complement strand
AACTCGAAGTAAACGTCGGACTCAAGGTAGAAGAGACTGACAGCACAGATACATTCAAGGTATCAGGCCGAGGCGAGCTTCACCTGTCCATCCTCATCGAGAACATGAGAAGGGAAGGATACGAACTTGCCGTTTCAAAACCTGAGGTTATCATGCGCAAGGATGAGAACGGACACAAGACAGAGCCGGTCGAGGAAGTCATGATCTCAGTGCCTGATCAGTATTCGGGAGCGATAATCTCAGAGCTGAATCAGCGCAAGGGCATCATGATCCAGATGGCATCCGAGAACAACGGATACCAGAGGCTCGAGTACCATGTCCCTACGAGAGGACTCCTCGGATACCGTTCGCAGTTTATCAACGACACGCACGGCGAAGGCACCATGGAGCGCAGGTTCTATGATTACGAGGAATACAAGGGCGAGATCCCGGGCAGAGGAAACGGTGTAGCCATCGCCATAGAAGAGGGCACATGCACTCCGTACGCTATCTTCAACATCCAGGAGAGAGTCCAGATGTTCGTTGAGCCGGGCACACATGTTTACGAAGGAATGATCGTCGGCATGAACTCGAGAGAAGGCGACATGGAAGTGAACCCTTGCAAGGCCAAGAAGGTAAGCAACCAGAGAGCTGCGGGATCTGACGATACGATCAAGCTCACACCGCCGAGAGTATTCTCACTCGAGGAAGCTCTGGAGTTCATCGAGGATGATGAACTTGTCGAGATAACGCCTGATGACATAAGGCTCAGAAAGAAGCTGCTTCACGAGCTCGACAGAAGAAGAGCAGGAAGATGGGAGGAACGCTGATAATTGGCGGGTATCTTGAATTCCAAATTCGCGCGGAAATATTTCACGGAACAGAATTTCGACAAGTGTTTCGAGGCTTTGGTAATTCTGGCCGTCGGGTATATAATAATCAGAGTACTGATACATATCGAGAGGCGTGCTCTCGAAAAATCTGATATCGACCCTGTTAATTACGTGCTCGTGGTGAGAGCTACGAGGATCATCCTCTGGCTCATGCTGATCATGGTGATACTGCCTACACTCGGCATTTCGACAGCTCCTCTCGTGACACTCGTCGGGACGATAGGCGTCGCCGTGGCGCTCGCTCTGAAGGACAGCCTGTCCAACGTGGCGAGCGGCATCATAATGGTGTTCACGAAACCGTTCGTGAAGGGCGATGTCATAGAAGTAGACGGGATAACAGGAGTCGTGGATTACATAGACATGCTGTCCACGAGGCTCCACAAGTTCGACAATCAGGTCGTGATCGTGCCGAACAAGGAAATAACTAATTCAGTTTTAATAAATATAACCAAGATGGATCTTCACAGAGTCGATGTGACGTTCGAGATCAGCTACGAGTCTGATATCGACCGCGCAAAGGCGCTGATAAAGAAAATCATAGAGAAAAGTGATCTTTTTCTTAACGAGCCGGCTCCCGTCGTAGGGGTCAACTCCTTGGGAGAAAGCGGTGTCAGGATAGACGCCTTCGCCTGGTGCAGGACAGAAGACAGGCTTGATGCCAAATATTTTTTTCAGGAAGAAGTCAAAAAGCAGTTTGACAACGCTGGTATCGTGATACCGTTCACTACGATCGATGTAAAAATCGACCGGGTGGATGAAAATAAATAGATTATTTTATGTATCAAATCAGAGAATTGGAGAGTAAAGAAAAAATGAAAGAGATCAAGAAATTCAAGCGAGTCCTGGTTGCAAACCGAGGAGAGATCGCGATCAGAGTATTCAGGGCATGCGAAGAGCTGGGCATCAGAACTGTCGCTATATACTCTGAAGAAGACAGAAATGCTTTGTTCAGAACCAAAGCAGATGAGTCTTACCTGATCGGAAAGGGCAAATCGCCTGTAGACGCGTATCTTAGCATTGCCGAGATCATCGACCTCGCAAAGGCAAAGGGTGTAGACGCCATTCACCCGGGATACGGATTCCTGGCTGAGAACCCTGAGTTTGCAAAGGCCTGCGAGGATGCCGGCATCGAATTCATCGGACCTACAGCAGAGATGATGAACAAGCTCGGCAACAAGATCCAGTCAAAGCTGGTAGCGAATTCCGTTGGCGTTCCTACAGTTCCTGGTGTTGACGCACCTATCGAGACTGAGGAAGAGGCAGTTGAGTTCGCTGAGAAGGCAGGCTACCCTGTAATGCTCAAGGCTGCTGACGGCGGCGGCGGACGCGGAATGAGAGTCGTTCGCGACAAGAAGGACATCGTCGCTGAGTACAGGAACGCCAGAAGTGAGTCGCTCAAGGCTTTCGGTAGCCCGAAGATCTTCATCGAGAAGTATCTCGAGAACCCTAAGCACATCGAGGTACAGATCCTCGGCGACGGACAGGGACACATCGTTCATCTGTTCGAGAGAGACTGCTCTATCCAGAGAAGACATCAGAAGGTTATCGAGTTCACACCTGCACTCTGCCTTACAGACGAGCAGAGGAAGAGCATCTGCGACGACGCTCTCAAGATCGCTGAGTCAGTAGGCTACAGAAGTGCCGGAACAGTTGAATTCCTTATGGATAAGGAAGGCAACCACTACTTCATCGAGATGAACCCTAGGATCCAGGTAGAGCACACTGTAACAGAGCTCGTAACGGGGATCGATATCGTTCAGGCTCAGATCAAGATCGCCATGGGCTACACGCTCGATTCTGACGAAGTCGGCATCAAGAGCCAGGATGAGATCAAGCAGCACGGATATGCTATCCAGTGCCGTGTAACTACAGAGGACCCTGCAAACGGATTCATGCCTGATACGGGAACTATCGAACTCTACAGGAGCGGTTCCGGATTCGGCATCAGACTTGACGGCGGCAACGGATACACGGGAGCTGTTATTTCACCGTTCTACGACAGTCTGCTCGTAAAGGTCACAGCTCATTCAGATACATTCGAAGATACAAGAAGAAAAGCAGTCAGAGCTCTGCGCGAGACTCAGATCGTCGGTGTAAAGACGAACATCGGATTCCTGCTCAACGTGCTCAACCATCCTACATTCATTGAAGGAAACTGCGATACGGGCTTCATCGAAGCTAACCCTCAGCTGCTCGACATCCAGTCAGCTCCTGACCGTGAGAAGCGTGTAATGAAGTTCATCGGAAACAAGGTCGTAAACGACTGCCGCGGCAGGAAAAAGCCTGAGTTCAACGTTCCTGTATATCCTCATGTAGATGAGAAGGAAATCGCGGGACTCAAGGGCACAAGGCAGATGCTCGACGAGCACGGACCTGAGTATGTCGCAAAATGGGCTTATGACCAGAAGAAACTCCTCCTCACAGATACTACACTGAGAGACGCTCACCAGTCACTGATGGCTACTCGTGTAAGAACGAAGGATATGGAGAAGATTGCTCCTGCTATGGCAAAATACGAGAAGGATCTTTTCTCATTCGAGATGTGGGGCGGCGCTACATTTGATAC
>JBJETC010000081.1:0-3443 GCA_051883115.1 Anaerovoracaceae bacterium | reverse complement strand
CTCCATATCCGCGAGAGTCTTTTCCTGCTCCTTGTCGGAGTACGTGTACCTGATCTCCTTGCCTTTCTTGTCTCTGAAGAGAGGCGGCTGAGCGGCGTAGACGTATCCGTTCTCGATGAGCGGTGTCATGAACCTGTAGAAGAACGTGAGCAGCAGTGTCCTGATATGGGCGCCGTCGACATCGGCATCTGTCATGATGATGATCTTGTGGTATCTGAGTTTCGAAATATCGAACTCGGAGCCGACGCCGCAGCCGAATGCCGTTATCATGTTCTTTATCTCTTCCGAGTTGAGCATCTTATCCGTGCTCGCTTTTTCTACATTGAGGATCTTACCTCTGAGCGGCAGAATAGCCTGTGTCTTCCTGTCACGTCCCTGCTTCGCGCTTCCGCCGGCGGAATCTCCCTCGACGAGGAATATCTCTGAGAGAGCAGGGTCTTTCTCTGAGCAGTCTGCGAGTTTTCCTGGGAGAGACATGCCGTTGAGCGCGCCTTTTCTCCTGGCGAGGTTCCTTGCTTTTCTAGCAGCTTCTCTCGCTCTTGAAGCCTGGACGCACTTTGTCATGATGGCTTTCGCCTGATCAGGGTGCTCTTCGAGGAAAGCAGTCAGGTACTCGCTCGTTACGCTGTCGACAAAACCTCTCATCTCGCTGTTTCCGAGCTTGGCCTTTGTCTGGCCTTCGAACTGAGGCTCAGTCAGCTTTACGGAAATGACTGCTGTAAGACCTTCTCTTACATCGTCTCCGGAAAGCGAATCGTCGCCTTTGAGGAAGTTGTTTTTCTTCGCGTAGTCGTTGAAGACCCTTGTGAGGGCCGACTTGAAACCGGCTTCGTGGAATCCTCCGTCGTTCGTGTTTATGTTGTTTGCGTATGAAAGGATGAACTCGCTGTACCTGTCTGTGTACTGCATTGCCACTTCTACTTCGTGGCCCTTATCCTTCTCTGTTTTTTCAAAATATATTATGTCCTTGTGGATAGGGTCTTTGTTTTTATCTATATATTCGACAAATTCCCTTACGCCGCCTTCGTAGTGGAAGACGTCCTTTTTCTCCTGGCCTTCACGTCTGTCCTCGAGCGTGATCTTTACGCCTTTCGTGAGGAAAGCCGTCTCTCTGAGTCTCGTGCGGAGCGTGTCGTAATCATAGACTGTGTCCTCGAAGATATCAGGGTCAGGCCAGAATCTCGTGATCGATCCTGTGTGATCTGATTCGCCGATGACCTTGAGAGGCTCCGTCGTTTTTCCCTTTTCGAAAATGATCTCGTAAAGCTTCTGATTCCTCATGATCCTTACTGTCATCTTCGTTGAAAGGGCGTTTACTACTGATGCGCCGACTCCGTGGAGTCCTCCGGAAACCTTATATCCTCCGCCGCCGAATTTTCCTCCGGCGTGGAGCACGGTGTGGATGACTTCTACCGCAGGCTTATGCATCTTCGGGTGCATGTCTACAGGCATGCCTCGTCCGTCGTCCTCGACTCTGATGGAGTTGTCAGGCTCGATGACCACCTCGATGTTGCGGCAGAATCCGGCCAGCGACTCGTCTATACTGTTATCAACTATCTCATAGACGAGGTGGTGCAGGCCCTTCGTGCCGGTCGAACCGATGTACATGCCAGGTCTTTTCCTGACAGCCTCAAGTCCTTCCAGTACCTGGATCTGGGCGGCTGTATATTCTTCTTTGTTACTCATATGAACCTACCTGAATTGTGATAAAAAATGATTTATTTGATATAAAAAGACTTTATTGAAAAGCGGTCTTCATAAAAAATGATATTCCGGCCCGTGAGCTTCTGAATATCCTTATCAATTATACAACAAAAAAAGCGTTTTAACAACAATGAAGCTGTCAAACGCCATTTTTATCGATAGTATATTTTAAGATTTCTTAAATCAAAGATTAAAGCCTTTATTCATCGTAAAAAAGTATCGGTTCATATATTAAAATATATTTCCATTTTTTACCCTTATGATCTTCGCGTCGGGATACGCCTGTATGATCCCTTCGTCTATATCTGTCGATGTGATAAAGATCTGGTTTTCCTCGAACGTCCTGACGAGGTATTCGCGCCTGATGTTGTCGAGCTCGCTCATGACGTCGTCGAGTATGAGCACGGCGTTCTCACCGCTTTCATTCTTGATCAGGCGGAGCTCCGCGAGCTTTAGCGAGAGGGCGCACGTGCGCTGCTGGCCCTGGGATCCGAACTTCCTGACATTCACGTCATTTATATAGAACGAAATATCATCCTTATGAGGGCCTCTTGTCGTCGTCCTCATCCTGATGTCGTTATCGAAAGAGGATCCGAGGTCTTCCCTTATGATCTTTTCCTGCTCTTCTCTTTCAGCGGAAAATTTCATGTTAGGGGAATACTCTATCCTGAGTTTCTCTGCACCGTTCGTGACTTCGGCATGGATGCCGGCGCTGAGGATATTTATCTCGTCGATAAATTCCTTCCTCATCTTCATGATGTCTGAACCGAATTTTATCAGCTGCTCATCAAAGAGCGATATGACGCTGCGGTCCGGCTGATCTTCCTTCAGGCATATATTTCTCTGAGCAAGTGCTCGCCTGTAATTTCCAAGGCTTTCGAAGTATGCGGGCTTGAGCTGGGAGAGTTCTCTGTCTATGAACTTTCTCCTGACTTCAGGCTCTTCCTTTACTATTTTAAGATCTTCAGGAGAAAAGACGACTATGACGATGTTGTTAACAAGATCAGACATTTTTCTGACCTTTGAGCCGTCTTTTCTGACGAATTTTCCTTTTTTATTTATTTTTATCTCTATCTTAGTATCTATGATGTCCCTGTGAGCGCGGACCCTGACTGACGCGGCGTCGCAGCCGAATCTTATCATGTCTCTGTCGCGGCTCGTCCTGAAAGATTTTCCGAGCGAAGATATGTAGATCCCCTCTATGAGGTTCGTTTTTCCCTGAGCATTGTTTCCGACTATCAAATTGAGTTTTTTGTCGAAATCGAGGCTCAGTTCTTCGTAATTTCTGAAATTTTTAAGTTCTATGTTTTCTATATACATCTTTCAGGCATCATTTTTTTCTTATTTTATCCTTACAGGGAGGATGAGGTAGAGGTATTCGTCGCCTTCGAGCGGCTCGATCACGCAAGGTGTGACGCTCGTGTTGAGTTTCATCATGATCTCGTCGTCTGATACGGCTTTGAGGGCGTCGAGGAGGTAGTGGGAGTTGAATCCGATCCTGAGGTCTCCGCCTTCGTTTTCAACGAGGATGTCATCCTTTACGTTTCCTTCTTCGGAGTCGGATGATACTTCCATGGTATTTCCCTTGAGGTCTATCGTGATGAGATTGTTCTTCCCGGCTACGGAGAGGAGCGAAGCTCTCTCGACGCTGTCGATGAGCTCTGTCCTCTTTACTTTCAGCTTGATGGAGCTGTCCTGAGGAATGACTTTCTTGTAGTCGATGAATCTTCCTTCAAGGA
>JBJETC010000080.1:0-3448 GCA_051883115.1 Anaerovoracaceae bacterium | reverse complement strand
GCAACTTTTCTTGAAAAAAGCCTTTTCCCTGAGCTGCTGTAGACCGTGAGGCCTGTCATCCTGCCGGATCCGAGCCCATCAGCTCCGCCGCCGTCGACCCAGCCTTCGCTCCAGAAGACGACGAACATGCCAGGCACCGAAGCCACGTGCCCCGAGTGCCCGCCGGCCTTTACCGTAGTCCCCTTTCCCGTCTTCTCAGACGGCGAATATTTTTTCACAGTATCAAGATCACTGTCGAGCAAAACGTACCGCTGGCTCAGGACATTGTCCCCGTTCCTGTACCCATCCTCGAAAGTCACCATTATATTCCCGTTCCCGCCGGAAATTGCCGAGCTCGCAGGCTCCTGGGCCTCGGGCGCAGAAACGAGCTTTTTCTTTTTCCCGCTGACAGACGGAGCGTCAAGATCCACAGTCATGCCGTAAACGTCGTGGTTCCAGTTCCCATTCCTGCTCTTTTTCCCGTACTGATCCGACCATATGAGGACTCCCGTGTCGTCACCCGTCTTTATGAAATCTATGCCGTGAGCCGTCTCGCGCGGATCTGCCTTTTCCGCGGAAGAGGCCTTCCTGCTCCTCACATGCTTTTTCGCAGCCGCCCCTGTCTTCATCGAAGTCATCACAGCTGTTGCGGCAGCCACAGCAATGACAGCCGCCGCTATCCTTATAGTTTTTCTGTCCATATCCTTTACCATCATGTCAGCCATAACGTGCCTATATTTTCACACACGAAAGCGATAAAGACAATAAAAAACTTCCGCGCATGAGCACGGAAGTTTTTCGGCCGAATATGTATCCTATATATTTTTACGCTTCGAGCACGCCGACCTCTGTCAGCCTTCTCCTGAGGACAGGTCCCACAACAGCCGCCGCAGCCATCTTCACCATGTCTTCTATGATAAAAGGTATGACCCCTGCAGCAAGCGCTGCCTGGAACGTCATGTGCGCCGAGTAGGCGAGCCACGCTGTACCGATCACATAGAGGACCCATGTGGCAGCGACCATACCGATGAAGCATACGATCCTGTTCTCATAGAACTTGTCTATGACGAGCCCGGCTATGAGCGTCATTGCGAGGAAGCCTACGAGGTATCCCCCTGTCGGCCCTACGAGCTTCTGAGGTCCGCCCGCGAATCCCGAGAAAACCGGCAGCCCCGCTGTACCTATCAGAAGGTAAAGCCCGCACGCGATCATAGATCTCTTCGTGCCGAGCACATAGATCGTGATGAAAAGCGCGAGGTTCGTCAGCGAGATAGGAACCGGTCCGATCGGGATCGAGATTGGTCCCATGATGCAGATGACGGCTGTCATAAGCGCGATAAATGTCATGTCTTTGATTTTACTTGATTTCATCTTATCTCCCTTTCTCTCCAGATGTATCAGGTGAAAAATCCTGTAAGCTTATTTTACAAATCCCTCGTCCTATTGTCAACCTTATTTATCGTACAAGGTGACAATGGATGCCATAGGTACACAATGTCCCACCGATCGTCTCCCTGCCGGGATACGTTTTGCCCCATAAAAAGTCACTTTTTATCTTACGAAGTTACATTTTGTCCCGTCCCGATGCATCTTACCTGCAGATTTCTACCGCTTACCCCGATTCGCGAGACAAAACGCAAAACGTATTATATGATTACATCAGAAAAAGGAAATGAACTGATCACATATCGGAGGGAAGTGACAGCAATGAAGGTCAACATCGAAATATCAGAAGAATACGTTCCGCCGTACGCTGTAATATACACGGATGAACTCACGGACGAGATACGCGGCGTGATGGACATCATTAGCCGCGGCGGCCCGGGTACCCCGGTACTCGGACAGAAGGACGAAAGGATCATCCCGCTCAGGCCTGAAGACATCTTCATGATAAGGTCGGAAGGCGGGGATCCCGTCATATATACCCAGTCAGAAAAGTACTTTTCAAATAAAAGGCTGTATGAACTGCTCGAGCTCGCAGGACACGGATTCATGCAGATCTCGAAGCAATGCGTCATAAGCCTGGACCACGTCCAGAGCGTTGAGGCAGGCTTCAGCGGATCACTGCTCGTAAAGCTCGACAACGGTCTCAGCGATTACGTATCACGGAGGTATCTCCCGGCATTCAGGAAATACCTCGGTCTTTGAGAGAAAGGAGAAAAATCATGGATAACAGCAATAAAGGACGCCTGCTTTTCAGATCAACAGCAGGCTCGATCGCAGCAGCAGCGGTCATATTCTGCGTCATAGGTATCATTTTTGACATCTCTAATAAAGGAACGATGTACCTGACGGACTACTCTTTCACAAAGATGGCCATCGGCGCATTCGCCGTCGGACTTGGCTTCGGTGTACCGAGCATAGTCTATCAAAACGAGAACATTTCACTTCTTATAAAAACACTGATCCACATGGGGATCGGATGCGCGGTTCTCCTCGTCACCGGGTATCTCGTAGGCTGGATACCTGTCAAGGAAGGTCCGGTAACTATAGCTGCCTATATAGCCGGTGAAGTCGCACTGGCATTCGTGATCTGGGCGTTCTATTACCACAGCATGAAAAAGATGGCGAAAGAAATGAACGACCAGATAACTTACATAAAGAAAAACAAGTAAGCTGCCCTGCCAACCGAACGGCCGCCTCCTCAGCGAGGCGGCTTTTTTTCGTGAAATTTCACAATTCTTTTCGTATTTTTTATAAAACCTGATTTTTCATCTTCTCTAATCGTTCTATTTACTTGATTCTATCTATAGTTGAATATTTATACATTTCATCTCCGCTGTAGGCCTAATTTTGCCCTTCAGGTCACAGTTTTGTCGCAAATATCACCATTTTCTGCCACCTCTGTATACACGATACATCTAACCATTGATAAATTCATTATGTTTTCTATATCAAATCATATTTCTATATCTATATCTGTACATCTCCTTCTTTAATTTACAGTTAAATTACACAATATTTGACATGTATAATTCGCGAATATCATGAATATTTTATTTTCACAATTTGAATTAATTATATAATTATCTAATTATTAAGCTCTTTTATTAAAGGAAAAGGTGGTTTTCGGCTTATTGTAAATATGCATAATGCTATGTATAATGCAGTTATAATCAAGATATGGCTAGTTAAAAAACGATAAATCAATCAAGAAAAAGACAAATTCCGATTTTTCAACACTTAAGCTCAAAAGTTTTACTACTAATCATTGCGGAACTTGCGAAAACATAAGGAAGATGAAAAGTCATGAAGGAAACGTTGTTTTCAAGAAAGACAAGAGTTATAAAAGCTATATTCGCTGTAACTGCACTATTTCTGCTGATCAGTTCTGAATTCTCATTCGCAGATACAGCTTCAAACATAAAAGCTTCAGATAAGCAGTCAACACGCACAGCAAGTGTTGCTCAGGCGACACTCTCTGACAGCATCAAAGGCAGTGCTGCTGCTAAGATCTCTTCGCATCCCA
>JBJETC010000079.1:0-3449 GCA_051883115.1 Anaerovoracaceae bacterium | reverse complement strand
AGGCCCATAAACCTGTTGGAAGTCATTTTGTTCAGGATGACTTCCATCTTGCCGCCTGCTATCTTCTCAAGACTGCTCGACAGCTGTGTCATTCCGTAGATGAAAAACGCGAGCCCGCCGAAGATAGTGAATATAGAAAAAATTGTCATAACGACTCCCTCTGATCAGACATTCCAATTCAACTCATACAGGACCGGATCGATCAGGAAAATCGTCATGACAACATGACTTCTTGATATATTCTTGATTTGTAAAAATATAACGTTAAAACATCAGCCTGCTCAGAAGACCGGCGCAGGATCAGCGCCCGCACGGCGCGCAGCCGTCATACGCGGGTATCGGGGAAGATGATCGTGATCTTCGTCCCCTTGCCGACTTTGCTCTCTGTCTTTATCTCAGCGTTATGATAAGCCGCCGCGTGCTTTACGATGGAAAGGCCGAGGCCCGTCCCGCTCACAGCGTTCGAACGGCTCTTGTCTACTCTGTAAAAACGCTCATAGACGTGCTCGAGATCTTTCTCCGGGATGCCAATGCCCGTGTCAGCCACTTCTATGAACGGTCTTCCGTCTTTTTCGCCTGTCTTGATGTTTACTGATCCACCCAGTACGTTATATTTTATCGCATTCTCACATACGTTGTAAACCATTTCTTCTAAGATTTGGGTCACGCCGCTGACGAAGGCCGGCCCGCCGGCGAGTGTCATTTTCACCTTTTTCTTGTCAGCCGGTGTCCTCAGTTCCTCGATCGTACGTGATGCGAGCTCGTGAAGGTCGACGTTCTCAGACTTCGCCTTCACCTCTTTTTCATCGAGCTGGGATATCTTGATAGTATCATCGATCAGGTCGACCAGATGGATGGATTCGCTGTGGATCTTCGCCGCCATGCCCTTGATGTCTTCAGGGTTCGCAAGGCCTGTCTCTATAAGCTCGGCGTATCCTGAAATGGATGTGAGCGGCGTCTTGAGCTCGTGCGAGACGTTCGCGGTGAACTCTTTCCTGAATTCAGCCTCCTCCGTCTTTGCATCGACATCTCTCCTGAGGCCGCTTATCTCGTTGTTCATGCGGAAGTTCTGCTCGCGTATCTTTCTGATGAGCGGATCTATCTCCTGATAAACGCTTTCCGTCTTAGGATCATCTACGTCTATCTCGTTGATAGGCTCGACGATCCTGGCTGATATCCTGGCGGAAAGCAGGAACGCGATCAGGAACGCTATGACGAGCACAGCGATTATAGGAGAAGCCATCTGTGCGAGCAGCGTAACGACCGTGAACTGGTTGTCCGATACCCTCACGACATCGCCGTTATCGAGCCTTACCGCCGAATACGTCGTCTTCTCCGCCATCGTGTTCGAATAGCGCGTCGACTCGCCGTAGCCCGACTTCATGGCTTCCTTTATCTCTTCTCTCCCGCTGTGGTCCTGCATCGTCGAAGCGTCGTTCTTCGAGTCGTACAGCACCTTGCCGTCTTTCCTTATATACGTCACGCGGTACTTGTCAGGGACTTTTATGCTCTTCACGGCCTTCCAGCCGTCAGTGTTCAGCACGCCCGCCACGAGGTAGGCGTCGTTTTTTATATCATTTGAATACGTGCCTGAAACCTGTGTGAAAACAGCTCCGAGTATTATAACGAGTGAAAGAATCCAGACAACTACGGCCACGATGAGCGTGCCGGTCAAGATCTTTTTTCTCATGATCTATCACACTTCCGTTTCATCTTCATCATTCATGCGGTAGCCGATGCCTCTCACCGTCTCGATGAGAGCGCCCTGATTACCGAGCTTCTGCCTCAGCGATCTCACGTGGACGTCAACTGTCCTGCTCTCGCCGTCAAAAGCGTAGCCCCAGATTCTCGTCAGGAGCTGGTCTCTCGTGAAAACTATGCCCTTGTTCTCGGCGAGCATGCTCAGCAGCTCGAACTCCTTGTACGTCAGCTTGACTTCCTTGCCGTTCACTGTGACCCTGTGGCGCGGCAGCGATATCTCTATGCCGCCGTTCTTTATCGTGTGCTCGCTGCTGTCAGGCTTCGATCTCCTGAGGAGTGCCTTTACCCTCGCGATGAGCTCCATCATGCCGAAAGGCTTCGGCAGATAGTCGTCAGCGCCGTAATCGAGGCCTATGACCTTGTCATATTCAGTTCCCCTGGCCGTGAGCATCATGATCGGGAGCTCCGATCCGTCAGCCCTGTTCCTCAGTTTTTTCAGTATATCAAGGCCGCTTTCCTCCGGCAGCATGATATCAAGCAGGACGATATCCGGTTTCTTTTTTTCGTATGCCGCCCAGAACTCGGATGGCAGACCAAAACCCTCTGTTTCAAATCCGGCGTTCGTCAGAGTGTAGACAACGAGCTCGCGTATGCTGTCGTCGTCTTCTACCAGGTAAACCATAATGATCTCCTTACTTTTCCATAATCAAAACATCAAAATCGCGAAAAAAGACTATTTTCATTCACATATATTTTACTACCGGCTAATATTAAAATATGTTAAAAATACGTTATATCATCGTTTCATTCACTTAAAAACGGGCATTTCGGCTGTTCGCCGCAGTATTTCATGAAAGCCGGGGACTGAAAAGCCTCAAGGAGCGTCTTGTCCTTTATATTTGAATCCGACTCATGCCTGAAGAAGCACGGCTCCACATCGCCGTTCGAACTTATGTGGCAGTAATACCTCCCGCCCGCGACGCAGCCTCCGATGAGGTCGCTGTCCTTGCAGAAATTTATGGAATACATAGGCTTCGTCGTCCTGTACTTCACCTGATACCTGTAGAACTCGTCGTCCTTCATATTCGTGTCCGATATGAAGAACGAAAGCTTTACGCCGTTCCTAACGAGCATGTCGAAGAACTCCTCTTTCATGAAGCCCTTCTGGCTCTCTTTGTTGTAAAAACAAGCCGCGATGAAGGCAAGCCTGTATTTCCTCAGGATATCCGTCTTCTTCCTGAGAGACTCCTCGCTCTCGTCAGCCTTTACATCGAGGACGACGACGAGGTTCCCCACTCTCAGCGCCTCCTCGGCGAATTTTTCCGTTATCCTCTCGCCCGACGTCACTATGAAAAACGCACATTCGTTGTGCTTGTTGCACAGCGCCACGAGCTCCTCCTCAGCTACGAGCGGGTCCCCGCCCGCAAGTACGAAGCTGAACGTGCCGAGCGCCTTCGCCTGCTCTATGACACTGTCCCAGCCGTCAAAGTCTATGCCGGCCTCTTCGTTGTCATCGTTCAGTTCTATCGACAGTGCCCACGGGATGTTGCATTGGTATTTTCCCTTGTTCTCCTTCGCCTTAGGCGCCGCCTCGGCGTTCGCGTTTATGAGGATGTTCTCGAAAAGTTTTTTCCTCACGTCAACGTCTATGTCTGTCCAGATCGACAGAAGGAGATCGTACCACTGGCTGTCTCCTTTGTTTATGATGTCCCTGAATACGGCCCTCTGCGTCGTCAGCACAGACGGGT
>JBJETC010000078.1:0-3450 GCA_051883115.1 Anaerovoracaceae bacterium | reverse complement strand
CCGGGTGATTTTTCGCAGGATCTCGCAGATACGGCTGAAGCTGAGAAGCTGAACGTGAAGTACATAATACTAACGCACGGACACGCTGACCACATGGGAGGCGTGAACAAGTTCAGAGAGCTTTATCCTGATGTAAAAGTCATAGCGTCAGAGCTCGAGAAGGATTTTCTCCTCAATCCCGATTTCAACGACTCGAAAGGTATATTCGGAGAGCCTGTTGCTCTCAAGGCTGACATCTACGTTAACGACGGCGATACGATGTGGATCGGGAACATGCATCTCGAGTTCAGATCGACGCCGGGACACACTCCGGGAGGAATGGTGATAGTCACGGAAGGAGCTGTTTTCAGCGGAGACACGCTTTTCAGGGCGTCTGTAGGAAGGACGGATTTCCCGTACGGCAGCCAGTCTGACGAGATCACGTCTATAAGGACGAAACTCCTCAGCCTTCCGGACGATACAGTCGTTTACACAGGCCATATGGCATTTACGACGATAGGCTTCGAGAGAAAAGCCAATCCGTTCGTCGGCACGATGGACTGGTGATGACAGGGAGACCAGGGATTTGATATCATATAACGACGAAAACAGCGATTACAGAATAAAGATAAAGATACACGGCAGCGTGAACCTCGCTCTCATGAGGGAACTCATAGACGAGTTCATGCCGCCTCAGCATTATGAGCTCCTGCCGGATGACGGCTTTATCGCGGACGACTGCCTGCATATAAATCTGCAGGGGTCTGAAGACAGGGATGAGATAAAAAGAGAGATATTCAGGGATCTTTACGCGGTAACAGGGTCAAAGCCCGACTGGGGGATCCTGACAGGCGTACGTCCTGTAAAACTCGCCGGAGAGATCATGAATTCCTTCAGGGAAGATGATCACGCTGGCGGCGCATCTCCTGAGAAACTCGCGGCGGAAAAGCTCATGAGAGAATACTGTCTGACTCAGGAAAAAGCAGAGCTCGTGACGGAGATATACGACAGAGAGACGAAATGTTTCGGCGCACCTGCCGAAAACAGCTTCGGGATCTATATCGGCATACCTTTCTGCCCGACGAGATGCGTCTATTGTTCTTTTGCATCTAACCAGGTGCCTGACAGCGAAATAGAAAGATACATGCCGGCGCTCCTCAGAGAGATCGAATACTGCGGCAGGAAATCAAGGGAATACGGGATGACTCCCGAGTCGCTCTACATAGGCGGCGGGACACCGACGACGCTCACGGCCGATCAGCTGAAAGCGCTCACAGACAAAGCTTCTGAGTGCTTTGACATGTCAGGGGTAAAGGAATTCACAGTCGAATGCGGCAGGCCTGACACGATCACGCGTGAAAAACTCGAGGCCCTGAGATCCGCAGGTGTCACGAGGATAAGCATAAACCCGCAGTCCATGAAACAGAAGACGCTCGACATGATCGGCCGCAGGCACACGCCTGAAGACATCGTAAGATCGTTCGAAACAGCCGCGAGCATCGGTTTTGACGTCATAAACAGCGACCTCATCGCAGGACTTCCGGAAGAGCAGCCTGAAGATTTTGACGAGACACTTGAAAAAGTCATAAGCCTCGGCGCTAACAACGTCACAGTCCATACGCTCGCCGTAAAGCGCGCTTCAAGGCTCAAGGATGTCGATCAGAATTACCATTACAAAGTCGCGGGGATAGTGAACGAGATGCTTTCCGACAGCAGGAGGATACTTGCAGGGAAAGGCTTTGTCCCATATTATCTTTACAGGCAGAAGCACATGGCCGGTTCGTTCGAGAACACGGGATACGCGCTGCCCGGCACAGAGGGCCTTTACAACTCGCGTATCATGGACGAGCATCAGAGCATACTCGCGCTCGGAGCAGGCGGGATATCGAAAAGATATTACCCTGACAGAGACCTCATCATAAGAGTTCCAAACGTAACTAATTATAACGAATACATCAGCAGGATCGACGAGATGTGCGAGAGAAAAGGCAGAGGCTTTTTCACAAGCGGCGTCCCTGAGAACTGCTGAGGCAGATATATCATTTTTGGAAAAGGGGAAAAATCATGGCTATAAACGCACCAAAAGGCACAAAAGACATAATGCCTGACCAGGTCTGGAAATGGCACTACGTTGAAGCTAAGTTCCGCGAGATCTGCAGGAATTTCGGCTTCAGAGAGATACGCACGCCTATGTTCGAGCACACAGAGCTTTTCCAGAGAGGCGTGGGCGACACGACGGACATCGTTCAGAAGGAAATGTACACGTTCCAGGATCACGGGAACAGGAGCATCACTCTCAAGCCGGAAGGCACAGCCTCCGCGGTAAGAGCTTTTCTCGAGAACAACGAGTATGCCGAAGTGCAGCCGACAAAATATTATTACATCACGCCGTGCTTCAGGTATGAGAAGCCTCAGTCGGGGAGACTGAGAGAGTTCCACCAGGTAGGCATCGAGTGCTACGGCACGCCTGACATGATGGCTGATGCTGATGTAATAGCTCTCGGACATGATTTCCTCGAGGAGATGGGTGTAAAAAACATCACTCTCGAAATAAACAGTGTCGGATGCCCGAAGTGCCGCGCAGAATACAAGGACGCGCTCAGAGCGTTCCTGAAGCCTCACTATGACGAGCTCTGCGACACATGCAAGGACAGATACGAGCGCAACCCTATGAGGATCCTGGACTGCAAGTCAGCTGAGGATCAGGCTCTTGTAAAGGATGCTCCTATGATGATCGACTACCTCTGCGACGACTGCAAAAAGGCGTTCGAGGATCTCAAGGCCGATCTCGACGCTATGGGAATAGAATACGTAGTTAACCCGAGGATCGTAAGAGGCCTCGACTATTACACGAAGACGGCGTTCGAATTCGTTTCTGACAGCATCGGCGCGCAGGGCACGATCTGCGGCGGCGGAAGATATGATGATCTCGTTGAGGAACTCGGCGGGCCTTCTGTGCCGGGTGTAGGATTCGGGCTCGGTATCGAGCGTCTCCTCATCCAGATGGAGGCCGACGGGGCTGAGATCCCGGAAGAAAAGGGCACGGACGTGTTCATCGCCGTAAGAGGCGACGATGCGATGAGAGAAGGACTTTCGCTCCTCGAAAAGCTGCACAGGGCCGGCGTAAGCGCTCAGATGGACTCGCTCAGGAGGAATTTCAAGGGCCAGTTCAAGTACGCCGCGAGAGAGGGCGCAGCTTACACCGTAGTCATCGGTGACGATGAGATAGAAAAAGGTGTCGTGCAGCTCAAGGACATGGATAAGCACGAGCAGGAGGAATGCCCGCTTGACGGCATTGTCGGAAGGCTCGTTGAGCTTACGAAATAGACGTTATTACTTTTTGACATACATATTACAGAACGGAGTCATATATGTCTGAACTTTTTAAGAGAACCACAATGTGCGGTAAGCCGACGATCCAGAATGTCGGTGAAAGGATCGTGCTGAACGGCTGGGTCGCGAGGCAGAGAC
>JBJETC010000077.1:0-3495 GCA_051883115.1 Anaerovoracaceae bacterium | reverse complement strand
GCCAGGGAAACTGTTGCGGCGATAAACAGCAGCAGTACATCCTCAGCCAACGGAACGGACTTCATCATCTGCATATGCGAGAGCGGCACGGGCGGCGAAGACCGCACGAAGAAGCTCGAGAAAAAGATAGCTTCGAGTGTGGACGGGATAGACCTCATCGTAAGCACCGGAAGCTCGACATCGATCACGAAGCCGATCACGGTGAACGGGACGAGGATAGTTTCGCTGCCTGATGACGGCAAGTCAGTGCTGTCAGTCGTTTACAGCAACACGGCGCCGGGCACGAGCCACGATTCATTCAGCTTTTCTTCATGCAATATCAAAAAGATCAGCAGCTATAAGATGCAGAAGTCCGCAAAAAGCGCGATCGATAAATATCATAAGCTGCTTAACAGCTCGTATTTCAGCAGATACGGGTTCAGTTACAACACAGCGCTCAGCACTGCGTATTTCACGATCAACCCTGTCGACTACGATCTGAAGGAGCATGAGGATTCCGCGACAGGCGAGCTCATAGCAGATGCCTACAGGTATTCGGCGATCCACGATGCCGATCTATCATCGGGCAATCTGATCACGGCCGCTTCAAGCGGTTCCATGGAAGGCTCCATCAGCAGGGGAAAGGTGACACCGCTCGACCTGTATACGGTAATGGGGAGCGGCAAGTCGAAAGACGGCACAAGCGGCCAGGCCTTAGTTGAGTTTTATCTGAACGGGAACGAGATAGAAAAAATCGCGGAAAAGGCTGCTCTGACAGCAGGTGTCAGCGGAAAGACCCAGCTGTGCTTCGGCGGCCTCACGTACAAATACAATCCGAAACGCGGAGATAACTACGCGCTGTACGATCTCGCGATGCGTTCCGAAGGCAGCGAGTCAGGCATGGGCAGCAAGATCAGGGATGATAAGCTCTACAGGATCGTGACTGACAAGACCACTGCTGATTACATCTGCTCGATGAAGTATAAAAACGATGCCGACGGCAGTACGGAGAAAGTCATACCGAAGGACAGACAGGGCGTTGAAACATCTTCGTACACAGAAGTCCCGGCAGTCAGCACGATGAAGTCGATAAAATGCTGGCAGGCTATGGCGTCGTATTTCAAGTCGTTCCCGAGCACGGGCGTCCCGGCGGTATATAAGAAAGCCGACAGCCGTTTCACATATTCGACGGACGGATCGCTCATGACCCTGCTCAGGGGCCAGGCAGGTTCACTGATCGTGTTCCTGATCGTGATCCTTATAGGTATCCTCGCTCTCATCACGCTTATATGGCTGATAAGAGGAACTGTCGAGTCACGCAGGGAAAGAAAAAAGAGAAATAAAGCCTGAAACCGTTGGATCGAGTGAGGTACAGCGGCCGGAGATCTGAAGCTGCCGGAAGTACGGAGGCTTTGAAAAAGGCGATTTATCACATATAGTTGAATCGAGTAAAGGAAACTACCAAATATGGTAGTTTCCTTTTTTTATAGCTTTGACTTTTCGCCGCCGGTGGAGGAAAAATCATGAATTTTTTTGTACAGTGGGGGAGTTTTGTTGAAAAGTGGTTTGAAGTGTCATAAAATGGAGAAGCAAATAAACCTAAAGCAGGAGTTTTTGTCATGTTCATGGGAACTTACAACAATTCAATAGATTCTAAGAACAGGATGATCATCCCTGCTAAGCACAGAGATCATCTCGGGCCGAGGTGCGTGCTTACGAGAGGGCTTGACAGGTGCATCGACATCTACACCCTCGAGGACTGGGAAAAACAGATGGAAAAAATAGAGGATCTCCCTCAGTCAGACCCGGCCGTGCGTGCCTTCATCCGACATTTCTGCGCAAGTGCCTCGGAATGCGAACTCGACAAACAGGGTCGAGTCCTGATCCCGCAGGAGCTCGTCGATTACGCCGGTATAACGAAAGACCTCGTAACGATGGGAGCAATGAGAAAGATAGAAGTCTGGGCCAGAGAAGTCTGGTGCACACCTGATAACAAGAGCAGGCTCGACAGCGATCAGTTCGCTGAAGCGCTTGAAAAATACAATTTCTGATAAAAATGGAATTCATACATAAACCGGTCCTGGCGGATGAAGTGATCGAAAAACTGAATATTAAGCCGGACGGAGTGTATGTCGACGGGACACTCGGGGGAGCAGGCCATTCGCAGCTTATATGCGACAGGCTCTCGACAGAAGGGACGCTCATCGGTATAGACCGTGATGATGAGGCGCTCGCTGTTTCAAAAGAAAGGCTCGCAGAGGCCGGGTGCAGGAAATTCCTCGTAAAAAGCGATTATTCGGATCTTAAGCTCGTGCTCAGGGATCTCGGCATAGAAAAGATCGACGGGGCGCTCCTTGATATAGGGGTCTCATCGTACCAGCTCGACAACGCGGAGAGAGGCTTTTCGTACATGAATGACGCTCCTCTCGACATGAGGATGGACAGGGAGGCGTCGCTTACCGCCCGCGATGTGGTGAACACGTACAGCGAGGATGAGCTGAAGCGGATCATAAGGGAGTACGGCGAAGAACGCTGGGCTTCGAGGATCGCGTCGTTCATCGTCAGGGAGAGGGCGAAGCAGCCGATCGAGACTACGGGTGAGCTGGTGGAGATCATCAAGGAAGCGATACCGGCCAAAGCCCGGCGCGGCGGTCACCATCCGGCGAAGCGTACGTTCCAGGCGATAAGGATAGAGGTGAACGACGAGCTGGGACAGCTCGAGCAGGCGGTGAGGGATTACAGCAGCGTGCTCGCGCCGGGAGGAAGGCTCTGCATCATAACGTTCCACTCGCTTGAAGACAGGATAGTGAAAAAAGGATTCCGCGATCTGACGGAGGCGCCGCAGGACGACATCATGCGCGGCATGCCGCAGGCGCAGGAGAACGAGCCGGATTTCAGACGCGTGACAAGGAAGCCGATAACAGCATCGGAAGAAGAACTTGCTGACAATCCAAGATCGAGGAGCGCCAAGCTCCGCGTCATAGAGAGGGTCAGATAAAAATATTGCGTTCAAGAGGTACTAAAATGAAAACAAGAGCAAAAAACAGGGTGATATTTGCTATAATGGCAATTGGCGTTGTTATGATCCTTCTTGTGATGATCACCGCATACGCAGCTGAACTGAGACATGAGAACAATCAGCTCATCTCGAAGAACAGCGAGATCGCCGGTGAGGCGGAGACAATGAGCGCAAAGATAAAGTCGTCCGGCAGCATCAGCCATATAGAAGGGGCTGCGACGAAAAAATACGGCATGGAGTATCCTGTGTCAGGAGAGACGATCCGGATCACGAAAGATGACAAGCAGCCGGAGAACTTCGCCGCGCACCTCAGAAAACTTGCCTATAAGTGACGATGCATCCGGGATATGTTTTTTTACGTGATAAAAATTCCCGGGAAACTAAGACTTTTATTTTGCCAGGCCTCTATCGCCCGTTTTACGAACGCGTAGCTGCCCGGCTTTTTTTATAAATCAAGACAGAAAATGATCAGAAGGGGAAATCATGTCAAGATCCCG
>JBJETC010000076.1:0-3504 GCA_051883115.1 Anaerovoracaceae bacterium | reverse complement strand
CATTATCAGGCCGTCATAGATACACACGAATGCGTAGATCTCATCAGGCTCACGAAATCCATCCACAAGAAGAAAGAGGCAGCTGACCGGAAGAACGGCAGACTTGGCCAGATAGACAGGAGATACATGAAGAGAGCTGAGGATCTTCTGTTCGGGGAGATCGCGGCGGCGCTCGAGATCGACAGGAAGGACGTCGAGGCGTATATCAAGGCAAGGATAAGCTCACCGGACAGCAAAGTCCACTAGGTCTGACAGGGTTTATTTTAGATCCTGATAGAGCCTGATTATAATTGAAGCCCGGGGGCAAATCATTTATACTAACTTCATCAGGTAATTTTATCCGGTATTTTACCGGATTTATTTTTAAAATAATAAGCTACACAGGAGAAAACATGAGAGCAGCGTTTCATACCCTGGGATGCAGAGTCAACCAGTACGAGACAGAAGCCATCAGAGAGAAATTCAGGAAAGCCGGCTGGGAGATCGTCGGAGAGGACGAAAAAGCCGACGCATATATCATAAACACCTGCACGGTCACGAACCTGGCCGACAGGAAGTCGAGGCAGTTCATCAGGAGAGTACACGCGGAGTCGCCTGACGCAGTCATAGCAGTCACGGGGTGCTACGCGCAGACATCGCCGGAGGAAGTCGCGGCCATAGAAGGAGTTTCGCTCGTAGTCGGCACAGATGAAAAAGCTAATATCCTCGATATGGTCGAAGCAAAGGTCAGCGGCAGGGCAGGAGCTGCTGTCGTTCAGATAAAACCGTATGATGACCTTGATAAATACGAGGAGCTCGGCATCATAACATCGATGGATGACAGATGCAGGGCTTTCATAAAGATCGAAGAGGGCTGCAACAGATTCTGTTCGTACTGCATCATCCCTTATGCAAGGGGAAAAGTGAGGAGCAGGGCGCCTGAAGAGATCATCGAGGAAGCGTCGAGGCTCATAGGCAACGGCTTTGAGGAAATCACGCTGACAGGCATAAACACGGCTCTTTACGGAACTGACATCGGTATGGGCGGGATAGCTCCGCTCCTCGAAGAGCTCGACAGGCTCCCGGGCGATTTCAGGATCAGGCTGAGCTCGCTCGAACCTACAGTTATAGATGCCGATTATGTTAAAAAGCTTTTCGGTGTCGAAAAACTTTGCCATCACCTGCATCTTTCCGCACAGAGCGGATCTGACAGCGTGCTCGCGGCAATGAACAGGCGCTACGACAGGAGCGAGTATCTCGACATCGTAAAGACACTGAGGGATTTCGACCCGCTCTACGGGATATCGACAGACATGATAGCAGGTTTCCCGGGGGAGACCGATAAAGACGCTGAAGACAGCGCAAGGCTCCTCGAAGAGATGATGTGCTGCAGGTCGCATATTTTCAAGTATTCCATGAGAAAAGGGACGAAAGCCGCTGCCATGGAATGCCAGGTCTCCGGTGAGAAAAAACGCGAGCGAAGCGAGATGCTGATCGAAGCCGGAAAAAAAGCCGCGGCAGAGTTTTTCAGCGCCTGCTCCGGAGCTGAAAGGCGTGTCCTGTTCGAAAAGACGGAAGATGTCAACGGCTCTGAGATGGCTTCGGGCTACACAGATAACTTCGTAAGGACATACGTACCGGCTTCGCAGTTTGACGCAGGAGACGCAGCAAAGCTGAGAGACGGCAAGGGCGTCTTTAAGGATGTAAAGCTGGGACAAGCTTTTGCCGACGGTATGGACGGCGTGATAGCGTAATTTCGCTTTATATTTAACAAACAGACGCGCGAAGTGATATAATTTACATAGAAAATTTTTTACGAAAGGAGAAAAAATGGCAGACTGTATTTTCTGTAAGATCGCCAGCCACGAGATAGAGTCGAACTACATATATGAAGACGACAAGATCGTGGCGTTCAAGGACGCAGAGCCGCAGGCGCCTGTTCATTTCCTCATCGTGCCGAAGAAGCACATCGCTTCTCTCGATGCCTGCACAGAGGAAGACAAGGACCTGCTGGCTTATATAATGCTCAAGATCCCTGAACTTGCTGAGAGCCAGGGAATCACCACAGGCTACAGAGTAGTCGTCAATAACGGAGACGACGCTTTCCAGACTGTAAAGCATCTTCACTTCCATGTTCTCGGAAAGAGAAAGCTTACATGGCCGCCAGGCTGATAAAACCCTTGATAAACGACGGCAAAGATAGTATAATCTTTCCGTTGGAATAATCTGTTCTATCGAGCTAATTCAAAAAGGCGGGAGGTGAATCAGGGTAGATGGCACAGGTAGTAGTTAGAGAAAACGAAAGCCTCGAGAGTGCT
Organism: Anaerovoracaceae bacterium; assembly: GCA_051883115.1. Taxonomy (GTDB): domain Bacteria; phylum Bacillota; class Clostridia; order Peptostreptococcales; family Anaerovoracaceae; genus Aminicella. The sequence goes on along the minus strand of JBJETC010000076.1, from coordinate 1,207 downwards.
CTTAAGAGATTTAAGAGATCATGCGCAAGAGACGGCGTCATGGCAGAAGTCAGAAAGAGAGAGCATTACGAGAAGCCAAGCGTCAGAAGAAAGAAGAAATCTGAAGCTGCAAGAAAAAAGGCAAGAAAATATTAATCTTTTAGGCAAATCAAGCAGGATCGAGGTGATTCGATGAGCTTAAAAGACGAATTGACTGCTGACTTTAAGGAAGCCCTTAAGGCGCACGACAAGACGGCGAAAGATACCATCACTTTGGCTCGTGCTGCTATAAAGCAGGAAGAAATCGACAAACAGAAAGAACTGGACGATAAGGACGTAATAGCTATTCTGCAGAAGCAGGTGAAGATGCGTAAAGACGCTCTCGCTGATTTTGAAAAAGCCGGAAGAACAGACCTGATAGATTCCTATAACGCGGAAATAGCTATACTTAACAGGTACTTACCTAAACAGCTCTCCAAAGATGAGGTAAAAGCAAGGGTGACCGAGATCGCCGAGAAAAGCGGAGTTGAAAAGACAAAGCAGAACATGGGAAAACTCATGGGAATGGTGATGAAGGAACTTAAAGGCATAGCTGACGGAAACACTGTCAGAGAAGTTGTGACAGAATTTCTTTCAGAAGAATAATTATTAGCTGAGCATGGTTTTTCCGTGCTTGGCTTTTTTATTATTTTCTTATTTTCCGCATTTTGCGTATGGAGAGTATATATTGGCAGATATTAACGAAAACAAAGGTTTTGAAAAAATAGACCTACCTGATGATATAGAGAGATCGGAAATATTCGGATCCATGGACTGCTGGCTCGACAGGATCGAAGAAGCGGCCGGGGTCGAGTTCGTGCAGAGGAACGGCGACCTGCTCGTAAAGGGCGAGGACACTGATCTCGCGCGCGGCATACTCGAGGAGCTCGTTTTTATGGTAAAAAAGGGCGAGCAGCTCGATGACCAGAAGGTCGAATACGCGATCTCGCTCAAGAAAGACGGCGTGTCATACAAGGAGCACGACGTAGCGTCAGACGTGATATGCTTCACGACAAAGGGGAAACCTATAAGGCCGAGGACGATCGGCCAGGAGAGGTACATAGACAGCCTGAGGAAGCGCGACGTCGTCTTCGCCATAGGACCTGCCGGCACGGGCAAGACGTATCTCGCGGTCGCCATGGCTGTTAAGGCGCTCAAAGATAAGGACGTTGACAGGATCATACTCGCG
>JBJETC010000075.1:0-3506 GCA_051883115.1 Anaerovoracaceae bacterium | reverse complement strand
GGTAGTCGTTGACTGTGATGACGTGGACGCCCTTGCCTTCGAGAGCGTTGAGGTAAGCAGGAAGTGTAGCTACGAGAGTTTTTCCTTCTCCTGTCTTCATCTCGGCGATCCTGCCCTGATGCAGGACGACGCCGCCGATGAGCTGCACGCGGAACGGCTTCATGCCGATGCTCCTCCATGCGCCTTCCCTTACAGCTGCAAAAGCTTCAGGGAGTATGTCGTCGAGTGTCTCGCCGTTTTTCAGTCTCTCTCTGAACTCGTCTGTCTTCGCTCTGAGTTCGTCGTCCGAGAGCGCCTGCATGGCTTCGTCATACGATTCTATCTTATCTACGATCTTGTCGATTTTCTTCAGTTCCCTTTTGTTAAGATCTCCGAAGATCTTTTCTACAAAACTCATATGCCCTCCTTGCCCCTGCTTCGGGGCGGCGTAATATCATAAGCGGATGCGGGCTTTTACTCGCTGTCCGACGGTTTGTCTATCACCTTAAGGTTTATCTCTTTCGCGCGCTTTGAATCAGCTGCTGTCACGCGGCCCTTGAACACCTTCGTCCCGGCGTCATACGTGAACCTGTCGCCTACTGACGGGAGCTTGTCTATGAGCCTCTCGACCCATCCGTTCACCGTGACGGCGTCAGACTCCTCGCTGACGTCAAAGTACTCGAACATCTTCTCGAGGTTGGCCGTGCCCATGACCCTGTAGCTCCCGTCCTGGAGCTTCGTTATGTCCGTGGCCTCGACTTCCTCGTGCTCGTCGTATATCTCGCCGACGAGTTCTTCTATTATATCCTCCATCGCGACAAGACCCGTCGTCCCGCCGTACTCGTCGACAACGACCGCGATCTGGCACTTGCTCTTCTGCATTTTCTTGAGCAGCACGGACGCCTTCATCGTCTCCGGGGCGTACACCACAGGCTTTATGAAGTCTGAGATGGATTTTGACTTATGATAGATGTAATTATGGAAATCTTTCTGATTCAGGACTCCGAGGATCTTGTCCAGGTCGTCCTCGTAAACAGGCAGTCTGGAAAAACCTGTGTCCAGGAATATGTCCGCCACTTCATCTTCTGTCATGTCGATGCTTATGGCCTTGATATCCACCCTCGGCGTTATGACATCGCACGCCTCGAGCTCGTTGAATTCTATGGCGTTCTGGATGAGTTCGCTCTGGTCCTCGTGTATGGAGCCCTCTGTCTCGGCTTCCTCGACCATCGTCAGGAGTTCATCTTCTGTTATGGACCTGTCGCTGCCGTGCTTCACGAACCTGAACAGCACTTTCTTCAGACCTGTGAAAAAAGCATTGAGCGGTGTGAATACCACCATCAGGAAGCTGATGAAAGGCGCCGCGAACATCGCGAAGTTCTCCGCGTCTTCCTTTGCGAGACTCTTAGGCGATACCTCCCCGAATATGAGCACGACCACGGTCATGACGACAGTCGATATCGTCGCCCCGTACTGGCTCCCGTACAGCGCCACGAAGAAGATCGTCGCGACGGCTGTATTCGCGATGTTCACGATGTTATTTCCGATGAGTATCGTCGAAAGGAGTTTGTCGTACCTGTCCGAAAGGCTCAGCACCCTCGCGGCCTTCTTGTTCCCGTTCTCGCTGAGATTTTTTATCTTTATCCTGTTCAGTGATGTGAAAGCCGTCTCAGTCGCCGAAAAAAATGCGGACAGAACGAGCAGCACAGCGATTGCCGCGATATACAGCGCGAACGTGCGCTTGTCCATCAGATAGATCCCCTCCAAACATCTGCGTTATATAGATCGTCATAATATACAAAATTATATTATCATAATCGGCAAGTCCGGACAATCCGGAACAAGCTTATACAGATTGTAATTATATTCCTAAAAAGCCGCTTTATCTACAGAAAAAAAGCGATTTTTACAAACCTTTAATAAACTACACCGTAACATCACAATCGCGGCAATTGTTTTTTATACTATAAAACGGTAAAATAAGCTCAGTCTGACTTATAAACAGTACTTAAACATTACAGGCGGCCGGCGCAGACCGCGTATTTACATAGAATCCAAGATGAAAAAATACATCATCAGAATAAAAAACAAAAGATTCATCATCGAACCGAGGCGTGTCCTGGCCTGGCTCTCGGCGCTCGTGGTACTCATCGTCGTCGTGGCGAACGTGACATCGAGCGTGAGCGATCCTTCGACATCATCGGCTTCAGGCAGCTCATCAGGCGGATCTTCAGGCTCCGCCGAGACACAGAGCTACCCTGTCTACAAGAGCAAAGTTGACAAGGACGGCGACGGCATAGACGACCAGACCGATATCCTCAAAGGGGCAAGAGCGTACGTGGCGACGAAGCCGCAGTACATGAGCAAATACTACGAGTCCGGCTACCCTGACGACAACCACGGCGTCTGCACCGACGTAACGGCATTCGCGCTGAAAGGCGCCGGCTACGACCTTCGCACGCTGATAAACGATGACGTCACCGCGAACCCGCAGAACTACCCGGACATCACCACGCCCGAGATAAACATAGACTTCAGGCGCGTCGAGAACCAGAACGCCTACTTCAAGCATCACGCAAAGAGCCTGACGACAGACCTCAGCAAGAAGTCGCAGTGGCAGGGCGGCGACATCGTCGTCTTCACACACCACATCGGCATCGTCTCGAGCAAGCGCAACGAGGACGGCATCCCGTACCTCATCCACCTCTCGAAGCCGGGGCAGAAAGTGTACGAGCAGCGCTACGGCCTCGTAAAAAGGGAAAAGCTCATAATCGCACATTACAGGATAAGCTAGGGAAAAAGACAAAAAAGGAAAATATCGGAATATTCCCGGAACATTTTTACATACGACAGAAAGGAATGCAGATGTCGACAAAGACAGAATTACTCAAACTCCTGAAGAACGCCGGCGACAGCTATGTTTCCGGCCAGGACGCAGGGGAGAAACTGAATGTCACGAGGAACGCCGTGTGGAAGGCAGTGAAAAGCCTGCGCGAGGACGGCTATAAGATCGAGAGCCGCAGCAATCTCGGCTACAGGCTCGACCAGAGCACGAACGCACTCACATACGACGGCGTCGCCGCTTTCGTGAATGTCGGCTGCAAGATGCAGGTCCTCCAGACAGTGACTTCGACGAACGATCTCGTGAAGCAGTCGAAGTTCGCGGAAATGCCTGTCGTCATCATCGCGAACAAACAGACAGCCGGAAGAGGCCGCCTCGGCAGGAGATTCGAGTCCCCCGGCGGGACGGGGCTCTACATGAGCTTCGGCTTCAAGCCGACGTTCGACATGGAAAAAGCGCCTATGGTCACGATGGCGGCGGCGGTCGCGACGTGCCGCGCCATTGACAGGGTCTGCGGGATAAAGACATCGATAAAATGGGTGAACGACATTTTTTACAACGGGAAAAAATGCTGCGGCATCCTGACGGAAGCCCAGACGAACCTTGAAAACGGCAGGATAGACAGCCTGATCTGCGGGATCGGCGTCAACTGCTTCCCGGGGAGTTTCCCGCCGGAGCTCGAGGG
>JBJETC010000074.1:0-3518 GCA_051883115.1 Anaerovoracaceae bacterium | reverse complement strand
CACGTCAAGGGCAAAGTAAAGAGAATGGGAAGAAATGTCGGCAGAACCGCTGCTTACAAGAAAGCAATCGTTACTCTTACGGAAGACAGTAAAGAGATCGAATTCTTCCAGAGTCTATAAGATTAGGAGGTTGGCATAAATGGGAATCAGAAAATATAATCCAACTACTCCGGGTCTCAGAGGAATGACAGTCTCTACTTTCGAAGAGATTACATCAGATAAGCCTGAGAAATCACTGACATCTTCTCTTAAGAAGCATGCCGGAAGAAATGCTAGAGGCAAGATCACCATCAGACACAGAGGCGGCGGAGCTAAGGCTAAATACAGAGTCATCGACTTCAAGCGCGACAAGGACAACATCCCTGGAAAGGTACAGTCCATCCAGTACGATCCTAACAGAAGCGCTAACATCGCTCTCATCGTTTATGCAGACGGAGAGAAGAGATACATCATCGCTCCTGAAGATCTGAAAGTCGGAGCAACGATCTACTCGGGACCTGAAGCGGACATCCAGATCGGAAACGCACTTCCGCTCGCTAACATCCCTGTAGGTACGCTCATCCACAACATCGAGCTCAAGCCTGGCAAGGGCGCTCAGCTCGTTCGTTCAGCAGGAAACGGAGCACAGCTCATGGCTAAGGAAGGAAATTACGCACAGGTAAGACTTCCGTCCGGAGAAGTAAGAAAGATCCTGCTCAGATGCAAAGCTACTATCGGTGAAGTCGGCAACGACGACCATTCAAATATCCAGATCGGTAAAGCAGGAAAGAAACGTCACATGGGATGGAGACCTAAGGTAAGAGGTTCTGTCATGAACCCTAACGACCATCCACACGGCGGTGGTGAAGGAAGAGCCCCTGTTGGACGCAAGAGCCCGATGACACCTTGGGGCAAACCTGCTCTCGGCCGCAAGACGAGAAACAAGAGAGCGGCTTCCGATAAGTATATTGTGAAGAGAAGAAACGATAAGTAGGAGGGAAAATAAATGAGCAGATCAATTAAGAAAGGCCCTTTCGTTGACCCGAAGCTTCTGAAGAAAATCGAAGATATGAACGCAGCCAACGAAAAGAAGGTCATTAAGACATGGTCCAGATCTTCAACCATTTTTCCTCAGATGGTCGGCCACACGATAGCCGTTCATGATGGAAGAAAGCATGTTCCTGTTTACATCACAGAGGACATGGTAGGACATAAACTTGGTGAGTTCGCGCCTACGAGAACATTCAGAGGCCACGCTGCGGACAAGGGATCCAAGGTCGGAGCATAAGAGAGGAGAACAGAAAATGGAAGAAGCAAGGACTGAAGCCAGAGCTGTCGCGAAATACGTCAGAATGTCTCCTATCAAACTTAAGCCTGTTACAGACCTTGTAAGAGGAAAAGATTTGCAGGAAGCTTTGAACATCCTGAAGTTCACACCGGGCAAAGGTGCGGAGATCGTCGAAAAAGTAGTTCAGTCGGCGGCAGCAAACGCAGAGAACAATTTTGACATGAACAGAGACAACCTTTACATCGCTGAGATCTCAGCTCTGCAGGGACCAACGATGAAAAGATGGAGAGCAGGCGCCAAGGGCGGTGCATCCCCGATCCTGAAGAGATCAAGTCATGTAAAAGTTGTTCTTAAAGAAAAGACTGAGTAGGAGGTTCGACGAATGGGTCAGAAAGTAAGCCCGCACGGGTTCAGAGTTGGCGTTATCGATGACTGGGATTCAAAATGGTACGCAGGAAAAGACGAATTTGCCGATTTCCTCGCAGAAGATGACGCTATCAGAAAAGTAATAAAGAAATCATTTTATAACGCAGGAATTTCGAAGATCGTTATCGAGAGACCTTCTGATGACAAAGTCGCAGTAAAGGTCCTCACAGCAAAGCCTGGCCTCATCATCGGCAAGGACGGCGCTGACATCAACGACATGACGAAAAAGCTGCAGAAGCTTACAAACGGCAAGAAAGTACAGATCAGCATCGAAGAGATCAGAAGAAGCGATATGGACGCTCAGGTCTCTGCTGAAAGCATCGCTGACGCTCTCGAGAAGAGGACATCATTCAGACGTGCAATGAAGCAGCAGATCACGAGGACCATGAAAGCCGGAGCAAAGGGATGCAAGGTCGTTTGCTCAGGAAGACTCGGCGGAGCTGAGATCGCAAGAAAAGAGCAGTACAGCGAGGGCAATGTTCCTCTTCATACACTGAGAGCTGACATCGATTATGGTTTTGCGGAAGCTAACACGACTTACGGCAAGATCGGCGTCAAAGTATGGATCAACCACGGTGAATACCTCGACAAGGGACTCCTGAGCGCTATCCGCGAGGAGAAGCAGGAAGGCAGAAACGGCAGAGGCAGAAGATCCAGAAGAGACGGTGACAGAAGAAGAGGCGACAGGAGAAGAAACGACAGATCTTCGAGGAACGGCGGAAGACAGGAAATGTCAAAGTCGATGTACTCAAGAAGAAGACCGGTCAAGAAGGAAGAGCCTGTTGCTGAAGAGGCTAAGCCGGAGACAACAACCGAAGCAGAATAATCGTTGAAAGGAGGAACTGAGCCATGTTAATGCCTAAGCGCGTTAAGCACAGAAGAGTTCAGAGAGGCAGAATGAAAGGTGTTGCTACAAAAGGCAACACGGTAACATACGGTGATTTTGGTCTCAGAGCGACAGAGTGCGGCTGGATCACATCTAACCAGATCGAGGCTGCCAGGATCGCAATGACAAGATACACCAAAAGAGGCGGAAAAGTTTACATCAAGATTTTCCCGCACAAGTCAGTAACAAAGAAACCTGCTGAAGTACGTATGGGTTCCGGAAAAGGTTCTCCTGAGTACTGGGTAGCAGTTGTAAAACCGGGCAGAGTTATGTTCGAGATCGGCGGAGTTACAGAAGAGCAGGCCAGAGAGGCTATGCGTCTTGCCGGCCACAAGCTCCCGGTAAAGTCAGAATTTGTAGTTAAAGGCCACGAGGAAGCGAAGGGCGGTGAAGCGTAATGGATTTGAATAAAATAAGAGAGATGTCTGACGCTGAACTTAGCGAAGAACTTGAAAAAAACAAGAAAGAGCTCTTTAACCTCAGATTCCAGCATGTAACAGGACAGCTCGAGAATCCTGTAAAAATGAGAGAAGTCAAGAGAGACATCGCCAGAATCAAAACGATCATGAGAGAAAAAGAGATCGAGAAGGCACAGGCTTAATCGGAAGGAGGATGTAAGATGGCAGACGCTAGGAACAGAAGAAAAGTAAAAGTCGGCACTGTTGTCAGCGACAAGATGGACAAGACAATCGTCGTTGCGATCAACGATTTCGTCAGACATTCTCTGTATGGTAAAGCTGTAAAGAGAACTAAGAAGGTCCACGCTCATGACGAGAACAACGAGTGCAGAATCGGCGATAAAGTAAGAATCATGGAGACAAGACCGCTTTCCAAGACTAAGAGATGGAGAGTAGTTGAGATCGTTGAGAAAGCTAAATAAAGGAGGCGCCAGTAATGATCCAGACAGAAACAAGATTGAAAGTCGCTGACAATTCCGGC
>JBJETC010000073.1:0-3548 GCA_051883115.1 Anaerovoracaceae bacterium | reverse complement strand
AAAGCCGGCTACAAGCTTCTCGAGGCAGCATATAAAGAAGGGAAGATAAAAGCCATCGGCCTTTCGAATTTCTCTGAAGAGGACCTGGAATGGGTGCTCGGGAACGCGGAAATAAAGCCGCACATGGTCCAGGTCGAAGCGCATCCGTATTATTCCGAAAAGGAATTAAAGAAGATACTCGACGCAAACGGCATGGGGCTCATGGCATGGTACCCTCTCGGCCATGGCGACAAGTCACTCGTACAGGAAAGGATCTTCAGCGATCTCGCCGAAAAATACGGCAAGTCCAACGCTCAGATCATCCTGCGCTGGCATACGCAGTCAGGCCATGTCGTTATCCCGGGTTCGAGAAATCCTCAGCATATAAGGGACAACTTTGACATATTCGATTTCAGGCTCACTGATGACGAGATGGCAGAGATCGCAAAGCTCGACAATGGCAGGCGCTACTACAGCCCTGATCCTGATCTTGTAGCAAGATATGCCGAAATGGACATGGATTTTGACGCTCAGAAATAAGGGGAAAAATCCTTTTCATGTTCTTTCATGCAGACAGCGTAGTAAGTTATGTTGACTTCGGGGTCTGAGATCGGCACGGCGACGCGTCCGATCGCTCCCGGGTCTGACGTGAGTGTCAGGTTCGTGACAAAGCACGGCAGCACTGAATTCACGATGAGTTCGTCCATGGAATAGCGCTCGTTCTGCACGAGGAATTTCGAGTCAGGCATTTTCTCGCGGACTATTTTTCCCCAGAAGCCGATGTCTTCGTAAAGAAGCATGTTCTCGCCGTTGAGTTCTGACAGTGTCAGGGATTTACGGCCGGCAAGCGGATGTGATCTCGGGAGGAGGAACATGAGGTTTTCTTCCTCGATCTTCACGGAAAAATATTTCGCGGGTGAGCTTTTTTCGGAGGCTGCCGGGTCGTAAGGGAGGACGACGATCTGGTATTTCCCGTTTTCAAGGCTCGGAAGGAGTTCGTCAGGAAGACCGAGTTCGGTCGTGATCCTTTTATCAGGGAAAGCGCGTGTGATGGCGCGTACGAGCTTCGGGAGCTCGACGGCGGCTGACGAACCTACTGATATGGTGCGCGTGGCTCTGTCATATGCCTGGACGCGGGCTATGGCCTGATCCGTCTGCCTTATGAGCAGCGAGACCTCGCTTGCGGCGATCTTACCGCATTCGTTCAGCTCTATGCTGTTCTTCGTCCTGTTGAAAAGCGGGACCCCGAAGACGTCTTCGGCTTTCTTCATGGCGCGCGTTATTGTCGGCTGAGAGATGTGATAAAGGTCAGCGACTTCCGTGAGAGTGCCGTACTCGGCAAACGCGGAAAGATACTGCATTTCTTCGTAAGTGAGCATGATAGTCCTCCAATCAAGTAAATATTATCAGCATAGCAGGGGAAATGAAAGGGGCAGAGTAAATGAAGCCATTCGTATATACGGCATCCTTGTGGAGTGCATTTGACACAATTGAGAGCATCCGGCCGCTCCTGATGAAAAGTGATGCATATGTCACAGTAAAAATGCGGAAAATATAGAAGAGATATGATACATGGTCAGAAACGCCTGTAAGCGTTATCCGCGGCGAGCCTGCGGATAACAGACTTCAGGCGTTTTTTCGTGCGAGCATGCTCTTTTTGCGCCCGAAATGATTAACATAAATATATATTTGTATAGAATACCGCACTGAACGAGATACGTATAGAAATAATTAAAAAATTTTTTGATGCCATTTTTTCGGGAAAACCCGACTTTTTTACATAAAAAATGCGGGATATATGACGAAAGCAACATAATAAAATTATACATAGTGATAAAAGTATTAAATTAACTATTTTAATATGTAAAAATGATGTTATAATCTACTCATTGATATACACGGGCTGAACACATCAGCAACATTTTTTATAGGTTAACGTCAATCAAGGAAAGAGGGCACACATGAAAGCAATAAGAAAATTAGGCATTCTACTTATAAGCGTATGTATGCTGCTCGGTATGATGCCGGCAAGTTTACTTGCGGAAGCAGATACAGCTGGTCAGGCTGACTATACCGTAGAATGGGTAAGCAGCAGTAAGATCAGGATAAGCTACAATGCGACCAAGGCAGGATATGTCAATTACATTGTGAAAGAGGCCGGTTCTGAGGAGCCTTCACAGGAGGAAGTGCTCAAGGCCAATGATTACTTCCCATCCGTATGGCCTGCGAAGAGCGATTCAAAAGAGGTTTCAGTCGAGACTTCATCTGCTAAGGACGTATATATCGTATTCCACCAGGGTACAGCAGCATCCAGGATCTACTACAAGAAAACGAAGATCAGTCTCCCGGCATACAGTTCGGAATCGACGCAGATAAAAGGCGAAGCTTCTGAAGCCGGTTCCGTAGCGTTCACCGCAGTGAGAAAAGGCATCGACAAGATAACACTTTCATTCACACCTACTGTGGACGGAACGCTTTACTACATGGTAAAAAGCAAGAACGCACAGGCTCCTTCTGCAGCAGAACTGAAGAAGGCTGACAGCGCAGCCGGGAAAGCCGGTACGACAAGCTCGATCGATATCCAGGCAGGATCGCGCGATAAAAAGGTGTACGTTCTTTACGAATCCCAGAACGGCACGAGCATCGGCATGGGTGAGACAGCCGTTCCTGCAGGCCCTTACAGAGCTGAGGCAGAGCCGACAAAAGTAAGCCTCGGCAAGGTCCTCGATGACTATACACCTGACAGCGTAAGCGGCAGTACAGTCATCACCAACACTGGCGAAGAGACACTTTCATTCAGGGTGGATGAGTCAGCAGAAGGATATTCGGCATTCAGTGAATATTTTACAGTAGATACATCAGAAGTGCAGGATCTGAAAGCAGGAGAGAAAGGAACTGTTACGATCCGTCCTAAGGAGGGACTTGCTCCGGGAAAGACATATACGGCTTCATTCTCGCTTGTTGACGATATGGGCGAAAATGGCAGACTCACGCTCGGACCGGTCACAGTATCGATCAGTGTCGTAAAGAAGGGCGACAGCATGCCGGAAGGCATCAGGAGACCTGAGGGCAAATATACGCCAAGTTCGGAGAATGTGTCAGGTGGCAGCAATACGACTGATACGAACAGGATCATGATGGACGGCAAGGTAGTCTACTGTGTAAACTACTATTTCAATCTGTCGAACCAGAGCGATTTCCTGATGAATAAGATCTACGGGAATAAGTTCAGTAAGCTCGCCAACGTAACTGCTCAGGAAATGGACGCTTACACAGGGCTGAACCTTAACAGGGAAAAGCTTTATCCTCCTAATGACCGCGGTTTCACACCTGTAAAAAATGGCGATCCGAACAGCAAGACGCTGGAAAATGTCAGGAAGGTCCTCTACAACGGATACGGAAGTGACGCGGCAAATATCAAAGGAAAATATGGTTTTTCTCTGCTCATGGATACCAGAAAGGATTATGCGTTTGAAGTCGCTACGCAGTGCGCGATCTGGCATTACACAGATACAGATGAGAATGGCAATACACTGACATTTGATAAGCTCAAAGGACATATCAAGGAT
>JBJETC010000072.1:0-3567 GCA_051883115.1 Anaerovoracaceae bacterium | reverse complement strand
TAGAGCTCAGGATGTTCGACGTCTATCCGTTCGACAGGAACGGCATAGAGATAAAAGACGTAAAATTCGCCCAGCTCCTTCTCGTCTGGATGGCATGTCTGGGCAGCGAATACATGACGCCTGCCGATCAGGCGGCAGCAGCCGAGAATTTCAAGAGGGGCGCTCACTACGACCTCACGACCGTAAATATAACCGAGCGCGGCGGGAATACCGTGAACGCGGCCGAAGCGGCGGTGAACATCATCAGCGCGATGAAAGTCTTCTACCATGGCGTCCTGCCCGGAGACGAGCTGAAAAAAGCCATGAAGATACTTGATTTTGAAGAGCAGAAATTCCGCGACCCGTCTATGAGCTACGCTTACCACGTAAAAAAGATATACGGGAAGGATTTCGTGAAAAAGGGCCTGCAGCTGGCCGCGAAGAACCAGGAGGCAGCACTGAAATAACACACAGAAACGGGGGTTTTTACGATGTGCGAACTTTTCGCCGTAAGTTCAGCCGAAAAAGTCAGGATAAACAACGAACTTGAGGAGTTTTTCTCCCACAGCGACAAGCACATGAACGGCTGGGGCATGGCGTTTTTCTACGGAGACGCCGTGTCGCTCGAAAAAGAGCCGCGCCAGGCACTCAAGAGCGATTACCTCAGGGAAAGGCTCCGCACAGACATCGTCGTGCGAGACATGTTCGCGCATATCAGGCTCGCCACCATGGGCGAGGTGAACTACGTAAACACCCACCCGTTCATAAAGACGGACGATTCCGGACGCAAGTGGACACTCATCCACAACGGCACGATGTTCCGCTTCCCGGAGCTCGACAAGTACGTCAGATGCCAGCACGGCACATCTGACAGCGAGCGCGTCCTGCTTTACATCGTAGACATGATGAACGCTGAGATCGCGAAGGCCGGCCGCCCTCTCGACGAGAAGGAACGCTTCGCCTTCATCGACAGCATCATCGGCAAGATGGCAAAAGGCAACAAGCTGAACATGATCCTGTACGACGGCAGCCTGATGTACGTCCACAGCAACGCCGCCGGCTCGCTTTACACGAGACAGACGAAAGACACCGCGTATTTTTCCACGCAGCCTTTGAGCTGCGGCCGCTGGGAACCGATGACGCTCAACGTCCCCGCCGCGTATAAGGACGGACACAGAGTCTTCACCGGCACAGATCACGGCTTCGAATACGTAGAAAACGAGGAAGACATGGAAATGATATTTGCAGCGTACTCGTGCCTGTAATATAATGATTTTCAGAGCAAAGACCCGCTGAGGGTCTTTTTTCTTCCGCGAACCGCGCGGAAAAGCAGGCGATCCTGCGAAAGATCGCGAAAAATCGTAAAAAAATCAAGACTATAAAAGGAAAAAGCATGAAATTCGAATTGATAGCAACTGCCGCTTTCGGGCTCGAGGCCGTCGTGCGCAGGGAGCTCGAAGCCATCGGCTGCAGGGTCATCAAAACAGAAAACGGCCGTGTGACATTTGAAGGCAGCGAGGAAACGATAGCGCGCGCCAACATCTGGCTCCGCTCTTCAGACAGGGTCCTCATCAAGATGGGTGAATTCAGGGCCCTCGAGTCTGACGACCTTTTCATGACGGTAAAAGGCATGCCGTGGGAAAACCTGATCCCGCCTGACGGCAGATTCACCGTCAACTGCAGCACTGTGAAATCAAAGCTCAGGAGTGAGCCAAACAACCAGAAGACCGTGAAAAAAGCCATCGTCGAAAGGCTCTCGCAGGCTTACGGCATGACGAGGTTCCCCGAAACGGGCGCGAGCTACACCGTAAAAGTATCGCTCCTCAAGGACACGGCGCTCATAACAGTCGACACGACAGGCGAAAGCCTCCACAAGCGCGGCTACAGGACAGCGCCGGTAACGGCCCCTATCAAGGAAACAGTGGCGGCAGCCATGGTATCCCTCTCATTCTGGAAGCCGGGAAGGACGCTCCTCGACCCGTGCTGCGGATCCGGCACTATAGCGATAGAAGCCGCCATGATGGGACGGAACATCGCCCCCGGCCTCTCGAGACACTTCGCGTCCGAGGACTGGGATCTCATAAAGCCTGACATATGGAAAAAAGAACGACGCGAAGCTTACGCGGCCATAGATTACGACGCCCCGATCGACATAAGAGCTGTCGACATAGATAAAAAAGCCGCCCTCGCGGCTTCGGAAAACGCTGAAAACGCCGGCGTCGACGAAAACATCACCGTCACATGCTGCGATATAAAGCAGTATCTCCTGCAGCACGGCAGCGATCTCCCGCAGGGCACGGTGATAGTGATGAACCCGCCTTACGGCGAGAGGATCGGCGACGAGCACACAGAAAAACACATCTACAACGCGGTACGCGCCCTGATGAAGGAAAGGCCGGACATATCAGTTTTCATGATCACGGCCGATAAAAACGCCGAAAAAGCCATCGGGCGCCCGGCGGACCGCCGCAGGAAGCTGTACAACGGCAATATCGAGACATGCTACTATCAGTTCCACGGCGTCAGACCAAAAAAACAAAGCAGCGAAACGTGACATTCCGCTGCTTTTTTATTTATCATTTTTTATATTGCCATTTTACCAGCACAGCACTTCGTGGCCTGTATCCGTTACGAGCACCTGGATCTCCCACTGCGCTGACTTTGATCCGTCTTCTGTATAGACTTCCCAGCCGTTGTCCGAATCGATATAGATATCATGACCGCCCATGTTTATCATAGGTTCGATCGTGAAGATCATCCCCGGAACGAGCAGCATTTCCGTGCCCGGCTTTCCCGTGTAGCCTACCCACGGATCTTCGTGGAACTCAAGGCCTATGCCGTGGCCCCCGAATTCCCTTACGACGTGGTAGCCGTATTTATGAGCATGCTCGTGAACGGCATTGCCCATATCGCCCATGAAGTTCCACGGCTTTACCTGCTCGAGGCCGAGCTCCATGCATTCCTTCGTGACATCAACGAGCTGCCTGTCCTCCGGGCTCACGTCGCCTATGCAGTACATCCTCGATGAATCCGAATAATAACCGTCAAGGATCGTAGAGCAGTCGCAGTTTACGATATCTCCCGACTGAAGCACTACGTCATCCGAAGGGAAACCGTGGCACACCTGATCGTTCACGGATGTGCACACGCTGTAAGGATAGCCCTCGTAATTCAGAGGAGCCGGTATCCCGCCCATCTTCGTCGTAGTATCATAAACGATCCTGTCTATCTCAGACGTCTTCATGCCCTCGTGGATCGCTTCGCCGATCGCGTCCAGGCAGGCGATGTTTATCTTCGCGCTTTCCTTTATCTTCTCGACCTGTTCAGGTGTTTTGAGCATCGACCTCGTCGGCACCTCGTGGCCCTGTTCCTCTATCTCGCGGATCTTCTCGTCAAACTCATAGTGGCATTTCTTGTATTTTTTCCCGCTGCCGCACCAGCACGGGTCATTTCTTCCGATTTTTTCTTCCATTTATCCTCCGAAACCTCTTCTGCGTAAATTTTATATGTATGCGGGCCGGCGAGACCGGCACGTTATTCGTTTCACACGATATTTAATTATATTCCTTTTTCGATGAAATGTTTAGC
>JBJETC010000071.1:0-3587 GCA_051883115.1 Anaerovoracaceae bacterium | reverse complement strand
GAGAACGTCAGGCTGGATCCCCATTCCCTGGAGGTCCTTTACTGACGACTGTGTCGGCTTTGTCTTGAGCTCCTCGGATGCTCTGAGGTAAGGGATGAGCGTTACGTGGATGAGCATGGAGTTGCCCGGTCCGATCTCCGATCTGAACTGTCTTATGGCCTCGATGTAAGGCTGTGACTCGATGTCTCCTACAGTGCCGCCTGTCTCGATAATGGCGATCTCCGTTTTCCCCTCGTTTTCCTTGGAAAAATCACGGTAAAAACGCGATTTTATCTCATTCGTTATGTGCGGGATGACCTGTACCGTTCCCCCGCCGTAATCTCCGCGGCGCTCCTTGTTCAGCACCGACCAGTAGACTTTTCCGGTCGTCACGTTGGAACGCTTCGTGAGCGATTCATCTATGAACCTTTCGTAGTGACCGAGGTCGAGGTCCGTCTCCGCTCCGTCGTCAGTGACGAAGACTTCGCCGTGCTGCACCGGGTTCATCGTGCCCGGGTCGATATTGATGTACGGATCGAATTTCTGCATCGTGACCTTGTATCCGCGGGCTTTGAGGAGACGTCCCAGTGACGCCGCCGTGATACCTTTGCCGAGGCCTGAAACGACTCCGCCTGTTACGAAAATGTACTTAACTGCCATCGTGACTTCCTTCCGAATATATATAGCGCTGGTGGACAAAAATATTAAAATATCAGATAAAAATCATCAGAATATTCACTCATATACTATATCACTTTCAGCCGATCTGTTCATCACCTTTTTAGCCTGCGCAGGCGCTGATTTTCCCCTGGCTGTGATACGCGCGTCAAAAAGCTGCCTGACGATCTCCCCGAAAAAACAAAAATGCCGGGAGCTGCCCTGGTGACAGCGCCCGGCTGTGGATTTTCAGTTATGCCCTTCCGAGGCCGAGAGCCCTCATCCTGTTGTTTATATTATCCTGGATGAGTGCATATGCGATGATCGAAACTCCGAATATCGAGAGCAGCAGGTAGATGATACTTGAGTCCCCGTTCGGCGTACCTTTCATGTAATCGACTTTCTTTCCGGCTTTATAGCACCAGTAGATCCCGTAGATCCCGAATGTGATGATGCTGAACAGGACGACAAGGCCGCCGCTCGTGTGGTCCATATCGTCTGTCAGCTCGGCAAGTCCTTCGTTCAGCTCGTAAAGCCAGTACAGCCCGTAGATACCGAACGTGATGATGCTGAACAGGATCGCGAGGCCGATGCTCCTGTCCTTCGCGTAGTAGAACGAGCCTGCAGGAGCGCCGTAGTTCTGGTATCCGTAGTTCTGCTGGCTCTGGTAGCTGCTCTGATAGCTGCCGCTGTTCTGAGGCGGTACGTCCACGTAGTCGTTCATACGGCTCGTGTCTCCGTCCTGAGCAGCCTGCTCGTCTCTGGAAAAATGACCGCTCTCCGAAACATTTTCATAGTTCTGAGCAGTATCTCCCGATGTATAGTTCTGAGGAGCCGCCCCTTCATTCTCCGCCGCAGGTCCGCCGGCCGCCTTATCGGCCGAAGCGCCGCAGTATGGGCAGAACAGCGCGTTGTCATCTATCTGTCTGCCGCAGTTTGGACAATTTTTCATAGCATTTCCTTTCACAAACACAATATATTTTCTGTCTGAATTATACTAGCTTCGTAATACAAATGCAATAAAAAACGTTCGCCTGGCGTCAATTTTTGAACGCGGTCACGGCTTCGTAGATGTTTTTCACACCGATGACTTCGAGTCCGCCGAATTTTTCTCCTGAGATCTTCCTCGCGTTGTCATACGGCATGATGATCCTCGTGTAGCCGAGCCTCGACGCCTCGAGCGCTATCTTGCCCGCGTTCATGACAGATCTGATCTCGCCCGTGAGTCCGACCTCGCCTACAGCCATAAGCCCGGCCTTCGGCGTTATTGACCGCACTGACGAATATACGGCAAGCACAGCGCCGAGATCGACAGATGTGCTGTCAGGCTTGAGTCCGCCCGCGATATTGACGTAAACGTCCTGATCGGACATCCTGATCCCTAGCTTTTTCTCCATGACAGCGAGCATCATGCTGAGCCTCTGATAGTCAAAGCCTACTGCCGTCCTCCTCGCGAACCCGACGTTTGCCGGCGAGACGAGAGCCTGCACTTCCAGGAAGACAGGGCGGCTGCCTTCGTATGCCGCCGTGATGACAGCCCCCTCAGCGGCTTCTTCCCTGTTCTCGATGAGGCTGTCAGAGAGGTTCGTGATCTCCCTCAGCCCCTCACGCTCCATAGAAAAAGCGCCTATCTCGCTCGTCGTCCCGAACCTGTTCTTGAACGCCCTGAGTATCCTGATCTCGTGGTTCCTCTCGCCCGTGAAGCTGAGGACGCAGTCTACGAGGTGTTCTACGGTCTTTGGTCCCGCGAGGTCGCCGCTCTTCGTGACGTGCGCGACGATGAATACCGTTATGTTATGCTGTTTTCCCATCTTCATCAGCATGTTGCCGCATGCCCTGACCTGCGAGACACTCCCCGGCGCCGAGTCGAGCGTATCGGTGAACATCGTCTGTACCGAGTCTATTATCAGGAACGAAGGCTCCATCGCCTCGCACTGCCTGAAGATGTTTTCTATGTTCGTCTCAGCCATGACAAAAAGATCGTCGCTGATGCCGGTCTTCCCGCAGATCCTGTCGGCGCGCATCTTTATCTGCTCTTCCGATTCCTCTCCGGAAACGTAGAGGACCTTTTCCCCTGACGCCGAAATGTTCGACGCGGCCTGCGTGATCAGTGTGGATTTTCCGATGCCCGGTTCACCCGAGATCAGCACTATCGATCCCCGGACAAAGCCTCCCCCAAGGACTCTGTCCAGTTCGCCTATCCCCGATGTGATCCTGTCATAGTCGGCCGACGTCACTTTGTTAAGTCTCTCCGGAGACGCCGACTCGCCGACCGCGAGCCTCGCCTCACCGGATCTCCCCGACGGCGTGACTTCCACTTCTTTTTCCACCATTGAATTCCACGCGCCGCAGACGCAGCGCCCGAGATAGCGCGGGCTCTCGTACCCGCACTCCTGGCAGACATAGACAGTTCTCGTCTTCTTAGCCATCTTGTAAAAAATTCCCCTTTCTGAGATCTCTGAATATGACGAGCGGCCCTGACACGGAAGAAGCCGTGCCAGGACCGCCTGTATCCTGTATTAAAGGTCTTCGCAGGCTATATGGCCCGCTGACATTTATCCTTACTCCTCCTCAGCCTCGTGTGCCGCGATGATCTTCTCGGCGAGAGACTTAGGAACTTCCTGATAGCTGCTGAACTCCATGTCGAAGCTTCCTCTTCCCTGTGTCATCTGGCGCAGAGCGAGAGCGTAGTCGAATATCTCAGCCTGCGGAGCGAGGGCAACGAGCTTCTGCTCGCCGTCGTCCTGCGGCTCCATGCCGAGGATCTTGCCGCGGCGCTTGTTGAGGTCGCCCATGACATCGCCCATGTACTCGTCAGGAACGTAGATGTTGAGCTGCATCACAGGCTCGAGCAGGCAAGGATCCGCCTCCTTGATACCTTTTCTGAACGCGATGGCAGCAGCGATCTTGAACGATACTTCGTTCGAATCGACTTCGTGATAAGAACCATC
>JBJETC010000070.1:0-3589 GCA_051883115.1 Anaerovoracaceae bacterium | reverse complement strand
TGGAGCCGGCAGCCCCGGATATATTAGAATAGGATCATGACAGATATGGGGATATTCAATGAAAGGGAAAATATTCCCTGAAGTATCGGAGGGATAAATGGAAAAAAGATTTACAGGAAGCAGTGATTACATAGCGGACGACGATCTCATGCAGGTCGTCAACATAGCGATAGCGCTCGAGAAGCCGCTCCTCATAAAAGGCGAGCCGGGTACAGGGAAGACTGCCCTCGCGGAGGCAGCCGCATCATCTCTCGGTGAAAAGCTCATCACATGGAGCATCAAGTCAACGACGAAAGCTCAGGACGGCCTGTACACGTATGACGTCGTGCAGCGCCTTTACGACAGCCAGCTCGGGAACGAAGGCGTCGACGATATCGCGCATTACATAAAGCTAGGGAAGATCGGCGAGGCCTTCTCGTCCGATGAACAGGTCGTGCTCCTCATAGACGAGATCGATAAGGCTGACCTCGAGTTCCCTAACGATCTCCTGTGGGAGCTCGACAGGATGGAGTTTTACATCCCGGAGACCGACACGACAGTGACAGCGAAGAAGAGGCCTGTCGTGATAATAACGTCAAACGCGGAAAAGGAACTGCCTGACGCATTCCTGCGCCGCTGCATATTCCACTACATCTCATTCCCTGACAGGGACCTCATGCGCGAGATCATCGCCGTCCACTGCCCTGACATAGAGGAAGATCTCCTCGATCAGGCCATGGACACGTTCTACAGGATAAGGGAGCTCGACGACATACAGAAAAAGCCGAGCACGAGCGAGCTGATCGACTGGATCCGCGCGCTTTCAGTGAGCGGCATCGACCCGGATACCATAAGTAAAAAAGTGCCTTTTGCGGGTGTCCTCCTGAAAAAGGACGAGGATCTCTCGACGCTCGATGACGCGATGCACAGGAGCGATGACGCAAGAAGCGGCAGGGACAGCAGCTACAGGTTCTGGGGAGCGTGATCGCATGTTCATAGATTTTCTCATGATGCTGAGGTCTTACGGGATAATAGTCTCGATGAACGAATGGCTGACGCTCATGGACGGCCTGGATCAGGGGCTTCACGGCTCATCGCTCACGGGTTTCTACAACCTGTGCAGGGCCGTGCTCGTAAAAAGCGAGACTGATTATGACAGGTTCGACCGTGTGTTCACGGCTTTCTTTCAGGATGTGCCGTTTGACGATCTCAGCGATGAGCTGATGGACTGGCTCAGTCACTACCGCGATAACACGATAGATGAGTACATGATGAGGATGATGGAGAGGACCGGGCTTTCGCATGATGAGATAGAGCGGATGCTGAAGGAGAGGCTGAAGGAGCAGAAGGAGGAGCACCACGGCGGGAACAGGTGGGTCGGCACGGAGGGCTACACGCCGTTCGGGAACCACGGAAGGGTGCTGGGCGGCGTGAGGATCGGCGGCGCGTCGGCGTACCGGTCTGCGTACCGGGTCGCCGGTGAACGCCATTTCCGTGACTGGCGCTCTGACTGCACGGTGGACTCGCGCCAGTTCCAGATGGCGTTCAGGCGCCTGAGGCAGCTGTCTCGCGGGACTGATCAGCCGAAGACGGAGTTCGATATCGACGGGACGATCCGCGAGACGTGCAGCAGCGGAGGGGTGCTGCACATCGAGTACAGGCGCCCGCGCCGCAACACGCTCAAGCTCATGATGCTCATAGACTCAGGCGGCTCCATGGCCCGCTACCAGCGCCTCACGAGCCTGCTTTTCCAGTCGCTCAACAAGGTCAACACCTTCTCAGACCTCAGGATCTACTACTTCCACAACTGCCTCAAGAGCAGCGTCTACCAGGACCCTTCACTCAGCGAAGAGAGCGCGGTCCAGACAGACTGGATCCTGAAAAACATCTCCGAAGACTACAGAGTCATTTTCGTCGGAGACGCCGAGATGTCCATGGACGAGCTCGTTTACGGCATGACATGGGACACATACGGCCAGCCGCCCGATCCCGGGATCCGCTGGTTCGACATGTTCAAAAACAAATACGAGCACATCATCTGGCTATTCCCGCAGCCGGAGCCCGAGGAGCGATATTATCTCACAGAAACTTTTTTCTATATGAAAGACGAAAACCCCGCATACCCAATGTTTCGAATGTCTATAGACGGCATCGACAAGGGCATGGAGGAGCTCATGAAGAGCCGGTGACAATGATATGCACCCGTAATACCGGGCGCATGATCTGATCCGGAAATGATAATTTTCTGATAGATCCAAAAAGCAGTGATTTGCGATGATCTGCGGGAATTACAGCATCGGTTATTAAAAATATAGTAGCATATGTCCGACATGAAGAAGGTTAAGCGTGGGTAAAATCTAATTTCTCCGCCTTGCCCGCCGTCCCCGATGCCTTGCATACAAGCTGATTTTTATGATAGTATAGATTTGTATATTATTGATTTCACAGGAATAAATGAGACATAAGAGATAAGAGACTATTCAGGAAATCATCTATTAAAAGAAAAAAGCATATATGGGGAAAACCCTGTAAAAGGGAATAGAGAGGTAAAGAAATGACAGAGAAAAAGACATCTTCTAAAGCCTCAGCAGGCACAGAAAAAGCAGAAAAGCCATCGACATCCGCCGCTAAGAGCACTGCCGCTGAAAAGGCCGCAGAAACTACTGATAAAAAGACTGCAGCTGAGGAAACTAAAGCAGCCGCAAAGAAATCCACTACAGCTGCTAAGAAATCGACAACAGCAGCAAAGAAAACATCTACAGCAGCTAAGAAAACGACTGCAGCAGCAAAGAAATCAACTACAGCTGCCAAGAAAACGACGACAGCTGCAAAGAAATCTTCCACAGCTGCCAAGAAAACGACTATAGCCGCTAAGAAATCTTCTACAGCTGCTAAGAAAACGACTACAGCTGCCAAGAAAACGACCACAGCAGCTAAGAAATCTTCTACAGCTGCCAGGAAAACGACTACAGCCGCTAAGAAATCCGAAGCTCCGAAGACAGCACCTGAAAAGGCCGCAAAGCCTGCAGCAGCAGAAAAAGCTCCTGCAGCTCCGGCCACAAAAGCAGCTCCGGCAAAGAAGATCAACATACTTTTTGCCACACCGGAATGCGTACCATTCGAAAGCAGCGGCGGACTCGGCGAAGTATCGGGCTCACTTCCGAAATCACTCAACAAGACAGGCAGCATAGACTGCAGAGTCATCATGCCGCTTTACGCCGGCATCCACAGAGACTACAGGAACCAGATGCAGTACATCGGCTACAAATACGTAGACGTCACATGGAGACATCAGTACATGGGCCTCTTCAAGCTCGAGATGAACGGCGTCACATACTACTTCATCGACAACGAATACTACTTCAAGCGTGAAGGCCTCTACGGCTACTACGACGACTGCGAGAGATTCGCATTTTTCTCAAAGGCAGTCTTCACGGCAATGGAACTCATGGACGACTTCCATCCTGACATCATCCACGCAAACGACTGGCAGACAGCACTCATACCTGTTTACCAGAACTCATACTTCAGGATCCCGTACCTCAAGACAGTATTCACTGTCCACAACATCGAATACCAGGGCCACTACGGCAAGGAAGTCCAGGCTTCG
>JBJETC010000069.1:0-3608 GCA_051883115.1 Anaerovoracaceae bacterium | reverse complement strand
CGCGGCAAAAGAGTGATCGTAGAATATTCTGCGCCTAACATCGCAAAGCCGTTCCATATCGGCCACATCAGAAGCACGGTAATAGGGAACTCCATCTACAAGATCTTCGATGAGCTGGGCTACAAGGTCATGCGCCTTAACCACCTCGGTGATTACGGCACTCAGTTCGGAAAGATGATCGTCGCCTACAGAAAATGGGGCAATGAGGAAGATGTAAAGAGGGAGCCTATAAAGACTCTCCTGAGCTACTACACGAAATTCCACGTCGAGGCGGAAAAAGATCCCTCACTCGATGATGTAGCCCGCGAAGCGTTCACAAAGCTCGAGAACGGCGACGAGGAAGAGGTAAGACTCTGGAAGTGGTTCAAGGAGGAATCCTTGAAGGAGTTTAACCGTGTATATGACATGCTCGGCATCGAATTCGACTGGGCCGACGGAGAGAGTTTTTACTCCGACAAGATGCAGCGCTTTATCGACGAGCTCAATGAAAAAGGCCTGCTGAAGAAATCGCAGGGCGCTAATGTCGTGGACCTCGAGGAATACGGCCTCGGGACAGCGCTCATCACGAAGTCAGACGGATCGTCGCTTTACTGCACGAGAGACATCGCGACTGCCGTTTACAGGAAGGAGCATTTTGACTTCTACAAGAACATCTACGTCGTAGCTTCCCAGCAGAACCTGTATTTCAAGCAGCTCAAGAAGATACTCGAGCTCCTCGGATACGACTGGGCTGAAGACTGCATCCATGTTCCTTTCGGGATGGTCAGCCTCGAGAGCGGCACGATGTCAACAAGACAGGGACGTGTCGTTTTCCTCGAAGACGTGCTGAACCGCGCTGTTGAAAAGACAAGAGAGATCATAAGGGAGAAAAACCCTGACCTCTCTGAGGAAGAGATGGATGAGGTCGCAAAGGAAGTCGGCATCGGCGCCGTTATGTTCAACGAGCTTTCGAACAACAGGATAAAAGACTACGTCTTCAAGTGGGACAAGGTCCTCAATTTTGACGGAGAGACAGGTCCGTACGTCCAGTACACCCACGCCAGATGCGCGAGTGTCCTGAGAAAAGCAGGCGACGAGACTGTGAAGAAGGCTTCTGACATCGCTAACGTGGATTTCAGCTATATTTCGAGCGACGCGGCATACGAGCTCACTAAGCTCATCTACGCATTCCCGCAGGTGATCGTAGACGCGGCAGACAAGTACGAGCCTTCAATGATCACGAGACATATAATCAACGTGGCAGAAGCTTACAACAGGTTCTACCACGACGAACACATCCTCGTTGATGACGATAAGGAGAGGACAGCGAAGGTAGCACTCACGATCGCCGCAAAGAACACTATAAAGAACGGACTTTCCCTGCTCGGAGTAAAATCTCCGGACAGGATGTAGGCTTGAAAAAGCCTTGCTGCTTTAAGGTGAGCAGTTTCAAAAAGGATCTGGATAATGAGATACGAAGGAAATATTTACAGACCGCCGAGTGAGGCGTACAGTCTGCTCCTGCAGGTCACGATAGGATGTTCGCACAACACATGCACATTCTGCAGCATGTTCATAGACAAGGATTTCCGCGTGAGACCGCAGGAGGAGATATTCGAGGACATAGAAGACGCGCGCGAGAGGTATACGATAGTGCGCAGGGTCTTCCTGTGCGACGGTGACGCGCTTTGTCTCTCGAATGACAGGCTCGTACCGATACTCGACAGGATAAAGCAGGAGTTCCCTGAATGCGAGAGGATAAACGCATACGGGAATGCCATAGATGTGCTGAACAAGACGCCTGAAGAGCTTGAAGAGCTTTACAGGCACGGCATGAAAATGGTGTACATAGGCGCCGAGTCGGGTGATCCTGAGGTCCTCAAGGCGATCAACAAGGGGTCGACGAGGGAAGAGATCATCAGGGCTGTGCAGATGATAGAAGACAGCGGGATGAAGGCGTCAGTGACTTTCATATCGGGTCTTGCCGGGAAAGCAGGCTGGCGCGACCATGCCGTCCTTACGGGGACTATGATAAGCGAGATGAACGCTTCGTATGTAGCGCTCCTCACGCTCATGCTCGACCCGAGGACAGAGATAGCGCACCAGATAGAACGCGGCGAGTTCGAAGTCCTTTCACCGCAGGAAGTCGTCGCCGAGACATATCTGCTGCTGCAGAACGCAAACCCTGAGAAACCGTGCGTATTCAGGAGCAATCACGCGTCGAACTATCTTTCACTTAAGGGCGATCTGCCGCGCGACAAGGACGTGATGCTTGCAAAGCTCAAGCTCGCGATGGAAGACAGCGGCATGCTGAAGGATGAAAGGTTCCGTCTGCTTTAGGAGTAAAAAATGGCTGGTAAAGGTAATAAAACGAAAAACGACAGAGTCGGTCAGTATCTCACGCACCTTCTCGATGACTATGAGTTCGACATGGTGTCCGACTCATATATCAACAGGGTAAAAAACGGTTCCATGCTGAAGGATGTCCCTGTACCTTTCGAGAAAAAGGACCTTACGGGCAAATCAATAACAGGCATGAAGATAGCCAGGAACATGGTCTTCGTCATGGGCTGCGACCCGACATTCAGATATGCGAAGAACTATCTGGCTTTCATACAGGAAAACTATCCGAAGGATATCGTGAAGCCGGTTCTGGGCGAAGGCGCTCAGGAGGCTGAACAGGGACATCCGGAAAACGCGTGCGCGCTTTTCCGAGGCGCTCTCGTCTTGGAGCCTGACTCGAAGGACGCGATGTACATGTACGGCAGGGCGTGTGTCGACGCGTACAATAGCGGGGACGGCGAGGATTACATCGGGACGTTCAAGGCTGAGGCACTCAGGATGTTCGAGGAATTGACGCTCAAATACCCTGATTTTGACGGCGGGTATTACTACCTCGGTTTCGCCTACCTCAATCTCGGGCTCTACACGAAGGCGCAGCTGACGTTCAGGGTATTCATGCAGCTCGCGGAAAAAGAGGACGCTGACGCTGACAGGAGCGTCACGGCTGAAGATCTGGAAGAGGCGAAAAAGGAAGTCTCCGAGATCCTTGAGAAACTCAGGGAGCCTGTAAAGATCGAGGCCGGATGCAACGACGTCATAAGCGGAAGATACGAGAGGGGGATCGCCGCGCTCGTAAAATACGAGGACGACGAGAGGTTCAACACGTACTGGCCGCTCTGGTATTACCTTGGCATAGCATATGAGGAGACGGGCGACGCTGATGAAGCCGTACGCTGCCTCAAGGAAGTCCTCAGATATTCGCCGAGCAACAGGGACGCCATGAAGGAGCTCGCCGACATTTACCAGAGTTTCGGTAACGCCGAGATGGCTGAGAAATACCGTCACAAGATCGAGATAGTCGACAGGAACGCTGAACTCGACAAGGAACTTAAGGAAAATACTGTGCCGAAAGGTGTGTCGTGACAGTCGGGCTAAAGTGCCTTAAACGGGTATTTTTTAAGCATATATAGCTGTAATACAAAAAAATTACGAAAAAATAAATTTTCCTTGACAAAGGCACACCTCGGTTATATAATCTTATCGTTGACAACAAATCAACGTTGTATTCCGAAGTAGCTCAATGGTGGAGCAACCGGCTGTTAACCGGTAGGCTGTGGGTTCGAGCC
>JBJETC010000068.1:0-3641 GCA_051883115.1 Anaerovoracaceae bacterium | reverse complement strand
TAGGATGCGGCAAGTGCGAGAAGACATGCAAGTTCGACGCTGTGCATGTCGAGGATCACCTTGCATTCATAGATCCTGAAAAGTGCAGGAACTGCGGAATGTGCGCAAAGGCGTGCCCGACGCATGCGATCATAAACCTCAGGCTCGCGGCGCTCGCGAAGAAGCGCGAGGCGAAAGCCGCTGAAGCTGCTGAGGCCTGATATATTTTTTACAGGTGCGTAAATGAAGTACTGCCTCTGTGTCTTTTGATACAGAGGTATTTTTTTCCGAGGAGGTATTTCATGAAAACCGGGATAAAAGTGATGGCGGCCGCGCTGGTCGTGGTGCTTGCCGGTGTGATGACGGCAGGATGCGGAGGACGGTCGGGAGAGATCGTTTTCGGCACGGCAAAGAAGGGCGGAGTGTACGACAGGTTCGGCCAGGCTTTTACAGAAGCCGCAAAAGACTCCGGCATAAAGATCAGGACGAAGAAGACGGCGGGATCCGCTGCGAATATCCGTCTGATCGACGATAACTATATACAGCTTGCCATAGCGCAGAACGATATCATCGACGACGCGTACAACGGCCGCGGCGTTTTCAGCGGCGACAGCAAGGACGCGTACAGGGCTGTGGCGGCGCTCTACACTGAGAAATGCCAGCTCGTCGTGAGGGCTGATTCCGATATCGAGTCGGTATCCGACCTCGAGGACAAGACGGTTAGCGTAGGCGAGGACGAATCAGGTACGGAGCAGAACGCGAACCAGATCCTCGCGGCATACGGACTCAGCGCGAGTGATTACAAGGCGGTGAATGACTCTTACCAGGAAGCCGTAAGCGACCTGAAGTCGGGAGACATCGACGCTTTCTTCGTGACGGCAGGTGTGCCGAACGACGCTGTGAGCGATCTCGCCGATGAGATCGACATAAGGCTCGTACCGCTCGACGAGACTCATATAAGGAGGCTCATGAGGGCGCATGAATTCTACACTTCGACGGTGATACCGGCGGGCTCGTACAAAGGCCAGAAAAAGGATGTCGAGACGATCGGCGTGCGTTCTGTCCTCATCGTCAATAAATCTGTAAAGAAGTCGACTGTGAAAAAGCTCACGGAGACGCTTTTTGACAACAGAGAAAAGATCGAGAAGGAGCTCGGCGTAAAGCTCGAGATCGACGAGAACTCTGTCAGTGACGTGACGATACCGTTCCACGAAGGCGCGGCTGAGTATTACAGTTCAAAGGGGATAAGCGTAAAGACGGAGTGACGCAGGCCGCGGTGACGGAGGCGTTTATGGAAGCGCGGCATGGGGCCGCGTGGATGGTTTAGAAACAGGATAAGTTTATGAGTATAAAAATGGACATGTATCAGACGCTGGCACTTGCGGTGGTGGCGCTGATGATAGGAAACTGGCTGAGACGCAAGGTGGATTTCCTCGTGAAATTCTCGATACCTGCGCCTGTAGTCGGCGGGCTTGTTTTTGCCATAGCGACGTGCTTACTGCATGTCACGGGCATTCTCGACGTGAGCTTTGACGACACGCTGAGAGAGGTGTGCATGGTATTTTTCTTCACATCCGTGGGGTTCCAGGCGAATATGAAGGTGCTGAAAAGCGGCGGAAAGGACCTGATCATTTTTCTGGTCCTCGTGATAGTCATGATCGTGCTGCAGAACATGACTGCGATAGGGCTTTCGTGGCAGCTTAAGATCAGCCCGCTCGTCGGGATGTGCACGGGATCTATACCTATGGTCGGAGGCCACGGGACAGCAGGAGCTTTCGGACCTGTCCTCGAGGATTTCGGGGTAAAAGGAGCGACGACAATCGCGACTGCGGCGGCAACGTACGGCCTTATCGCCGGAAGCCTTATGGGCGGCCCGCTCGGCGACCACCTGATAAAGAAATACAGCCTGCTCGACACATATGAAGGACAGCAGGACGCGAGCGTGCTCGTCGAGGATGAGGAAGAGCACAAGCGCGAGGTGAGCATGTACCCTAAGGCTGTGTTCCAGGTCGTGATAGCTATAGGTATCGGAACGGTGATATCGGCGCTGCTCTCAAAGACGGGGCTGACTTTCCCGATCTACATAGGCGCTATGATCGCGGCGGCCGTGATGAGGAATTACGGTGAGATGACCGGCAGATTCGAGGTCTGCATGGGTGAGATAAACGACCTCGGAGGCATAGCGCTCTCGCTTTTCCTCGGTATCGCGATGATAACACTGCAGATATGGCAGCTCGCCGATCTGGCTCTGCCGCTCATAGTGCTGCTCGTCGCTCAGACGGTATTCATGTTTATATATGCGAGCCTTATAGTTTTCAGGGCTATGGGAAAAGACTACGACGCCGCGATCCTCGTGTCGGGTATCTGCGGCTTCGGTATGGGCGCCACGCCGAATGCGATGGCTAACATGCAGGTGCTCTGCGAGAAGTATGAGTACTCGGTCAAGGCGTTCATCATCGTGCCTGTTGTGGGAAGTCTCTTCGCTGACTTCCTGAACAGCCTGATAATAACGTTCTTTATAAACATATTGTAAAACGGCGTCAGCCGCAGATCAGGCAGCAGTTTAATAAGAGATCGGCGCGGTTTGAATCCGCGAGATATTAAGGCGGCGTCAGCCGCAGATCAGGCAGCAGATTAACCGAAGATTGGCGCGGTTTGAATACGCGAGATATCAAGTATCGGCTAGCGGATGAAAACCGCCAAAGTTTAATGAAAGGCAGAAATGAACAGGAAAAAATTACTGAAAGGCATATCGATCGGCGCACCTCTAATGCTCCTTCTCGGACTCGGCAAAAAGCGCGCCGCGAGACAGGACAGGAAGATCACAGCAGTCCACCCGTCAGGACGCGTAAAAAAGATGACTATCGACTCAGATCAGGTCGCTGTGCCTGAAGTGCATATAAATACAGAGAATGAAGAAGCCGTACCGGCAGATGACGTGAAAGCTGAAGCCGGTGAGGCAGAAGGCCGCACAAGGGATCACGGCCTTGTAGATGATGATGAAGTCGCTCTCCCGCTTCCTAAGGTAAAGAACAGGAAGAGAAAAAAGGCGGCTGCAAAGACGGAAAAAACAGCACAGGCTAAAACGGTAAGCAAAGAGAAATAACAGCTGTGAATGAGTGACAGCAATGATGAGACGCCCCGGCGGGCGTCTTTTTTTCGTGGCGGAAAAAGTATACAGCAGATCATATGGAAATATATGGCAATCAATGATATCATGATCCGTGAGAGCAGAGTCTCATCCCGGAAGATCCGGTGAAAGGATCTCATATGTTTTTCACGAAAAAAACAGCCGCCGCTTTTCTTGCGGCGATCATGGCAATGTCATGTACGGCATTTCCGGGCACGGCCGTTCACGCCGCGCGCAGGAAAACAAAAACTTCCGTCAGGATAGTTTCGTCTCCGTCCGCCATGCAGAGCGGCTTAGCATATGATCTCAAGGCGAAGATCACAAAGGGGAAAAGACAGCAGATATACTGGAAAGCAGACAGCAATATCGTAAGCGTAGGCTGGGCCTCCGGCCGCTGCGTATGCCTGAAGCCGGGGACTGTCAGGATAACGGCCTATACTAAGGACGGTGCGAGATCCACGGTCGTGAAGACCGTGAAATCGTATCCTGTGTTCAGGTCGCTCAAAAAAGCCGGCGATTATGTCAGGAACCA
>JBJETC010000067.1:0-3674 GCA_051883115.1 Anaerovoracaceae bacterium | reverse complement strand
AAAGCCTCGGGCGTCGGCCGCGCGACCTTCTACCGAAGCTTTGACAATGTTAATGACGTCCTGTACCGTCAGTGCGCTCTCCATTACGAAGAGGTCATGACAGGCTATCTCGAGGAAAAAAGAAAAGGCGCAAAGGAGGACCCTTACGCCTTTCTCACATATTTTTTCGATTACTGGATGAACGACGATAACAGCCTCATCCTGGAGCAGCTGATCAGGATAGGTCACTACGACATCATCTACCGCTGCCACTTCGAGAGCACTTTTATAATAAAAAGCCAGGTCCCGCCGAAAAGCGCCATGACCGAAAAGTATTATAAATACTATATGTCCGGTCTCATCGGCGCGTTCGTGGGCTTTCTGATCACATGGATCGAGAACGGGAAAAAGCTCTCGACTGATGAACTCATCGGTCTTCTCAGATCTGTTCAGGGAGAAGGTCCATCCAGCCTGATTTTATAAAGCGTCATGCCATGCTCAGACGAGCATGCTCGCGGTGTTTTTTCATAGTAACATGCCCTGACCAAAGCTAAAAATCAAGCTGCCCCGGGAGCACTTTCTTCTCTTTCTCCGGGAACTGCCTGTCATACTTCTCAAAATCATCAGGGTGCAGCGCCGCGGCAAGATACCCTTCCGGATCGGAGAAAGTCCCGCTTAGACCGCTGAGATAACCGTCCCTGAGTTCCTTAACGAGGAGATAATCCGCCTCAGAATCATCTCTGTAACGTACTCCTTTTGTCTTAGCAGGTACAAAGCCTGATTTCCCGTAGAACGCGATATTCCCCGTGATTATTATCGCTCCGGCGCCAAGCTCTGCCGCAGCCTCCGCCGACTGGTCAACCAGTATCTTCCCGAGCCCTTTGCGCTGATAGTCAGGGTGGATGCTGACAGGTCCGAATGTAAACGCCGGTATCACATTCCCGTCATCTCCGTCGATCTCCGAGCGCACGTACATGATCTGCCCGATTATCCTGCCGTCCTTTTCCATCACAAGATCGAGCTCAGGTATGAATCCGCCACGTGAGCGGAAGCAGTGCAGTATGTAATGTTCTGTGCATCCCGGGTGGTAAACGTTCCAGAACGCGTCACGGACGAGCTTCTCTGTCTCGAAAAAGTCCTCCGGTCTTTCGCGCCTGATCCTGACGCCGGCACCGGAAAATATTTTATCATTTACCATTAAATCACCTCGTAACCGTTCTCTGAAAGGACGGTCATCGCCTTGTCAAAAGAATCCCTGTTTACAAGGATGTAATCTGTGTTGTAAGTCGATACAGCAAAAATGCCAATGTGATTCTCGGCGAGCAGGCCTGATATCTTAGAAAGTATCCCGATAAGTGAAAAATCAAGCACTCCCTGGATCCTGAACGCCTTCCAGCCGTCTTCCCTTTCGACCGTGTTTCCCGGCGTTTTAGCTGTCTCGCAAACGAGAGAGATCTCTTCGTCTGTTTTTCCGATGAAATAGAAATCCTGATCAAGATCAAGATCTTTTTCAGATGCTACTTTGCAGACCGTGAGGTCGAGATCGATTTTCTTTATCTGCATATCATTATCTCCTCTATATTTACTCATTACTGAATATTATGCCATAAACACATGCAAACCGCATCAGGATCTCATGCATATCCGTCCGCTTCTGATCTCATCCCCTGAGCGTGCCCGCAGCACTTATACGCCGCAGCTCCAGCCTGCTAATACTCGAGTTTTCTGTAAGAGCTAAGCGAGACCGCATAAAGCGCTGCTCCAAAAGCTGCAAACAGGAGCAGCTGTATTGCGATACACTCCTTAAACGGCACCTGTCCGTATATCTTTGCATACCCGTTAGGGAAAATATATTTTAACGACCTGAGATAAGGCGCGATAAAAGAAACGAGAGCAAAGACTATCCCCGCAAGCATCGATACATCATGCCGCTGCTTATCTCATCCCGAAAAATCGTGCATGTGATATAGATGAAAACGACAAGCGGGAGTGTTATCTGATACTGCGTCGACAGCACGGCGTCGAAGAATTCAAGAAAGCTGAGTGTATTCGGAGCCGCGCTCAGCTGCATGAAATTTGTATGGAAAAGCCCGACTGCTATGAGCAGCGTCGGGAACAGGCTGAACGCCAAGGCGATCTTCGACTCTTTTTTCTTTAATAAAGCCCTGAAAAAGTGCATGAACGCCATGTAACGTAAAATTCGATGTTTTATCTGTCCCACTCGTATGCCAGCTTCGGGCCTCCGTCGAACTGCACGAGGCCGCAGTATGAAAAGCCCTCCCTGTCGAGTATGTGCTGCATCACTTTGTTCTCGTCCTGCGTATCGACACGCAGAGCGTCTACATTATTTTCACGGCAAAAATCCTTGATAAGATCGAGCGCTTTCTTCGAGAGTCCACCGCCCCGCGCGTTTTTGCTGAAAGCCATCCTGTGGACCACCGCGTAAGGCCTCTCTGTTTTCCAGGCGCCGTCTATCCTGTGATACGCCGGCTCATCGCCTATGATGATACAGCAGTAGCCTAGGATCCCCCGCTCGTTTTCAAATACGAAACCCGTGCCGTCCGCGATATCGCCAAGGATCGTCTGAAGCGTAGGATAATCCGGGTGCCACTGTTCAAATCCCATCGACTTATGATATGCCCTCGCGTCCTCTATGCACTGATAGCATATCTCCGCCTCATTTTTCTCTGCTTTCCTGAGATCCATCATGTTTACGCCCTCAATTTCCAAAATCAAATCACTTCTTGTTTTTTATGCAAACGTCTACCGCCCGGCGCAGCTGATCTATGCCGTCCCGGGTCGTCGCCCAGCTCGAGGCAAAACGGACGACAGAGTGATCGTCGTCGTATTTTTCCCAGAAACCGTATCCTACGTACTTTCCAAGCTCCTCCAGCACACTGTTCTCAAGGATCACGAACTGCTGGTTCGTCGGAGAATCGTTGTAGAAACGGCATCCGGCGTCCTCGAAAATCGCGCGGATCTCTTTTGCCATCTCGATCGCGTGCCTGCTGATACGGCTGTAGAGGCCATCCCTGAAAAGCGCCCCGAACTGTACGCCTACCAGCCTTCCTTTTGCAAAAAGAGCACCGTGCTGCTTTATCTGCGTCAGGAAATGAGGCGGCTCCTTTCCTTCCGGAAAAACGACCGCCTCGCCATTAAGCGCGCCGACCTTTGTTCCGCCTATGTAGAAAACGTCGCAGAGCCTGTCGATCAGCGGGAGCGTGACGTCGGTACCGTCAGCAGCAAGTCCGTAGCCGAGACGCGCGCCATCGAGGAAAAGCCTGAGGCCGTTTTCATGGCAGACCTCAGAAAGGTCCCTAAGCTCCTGCGCGGTATAAAGCGTGCCATATTCTGTCGGATGCGAGATATATACCATGCCCGGGAAAACCATGTGCTCATGGTTCTCGTCGCTGTAAAAACGCCTGACGTAATCAGCCACATCTGCAGCCGATACCTTTCCGTCGTGCGCCGGTACTGTCAGCACCTTATGACCGCTGAACTCTATCGCCCCGGCCTCATGAACATTCACATGCCCGGTTTCCGCGGCAATTACGCCTTCATACGCCCGCAGGTCCGTATCTATGATCAGCTGGTTCGTCTGCGTCCCCCCGTTTACGAACCATATCGAAGCTTCCGGGTCTTCGCAGGCCTCGCGTATCTCCTTTTTCGCAGCATCGGAAAAACGGTCATCGCCG